>NZ_LVCU01000476.1:0-8803 GCF_001647185.1 Rhodococcus sp. EPR-147 | reverse complement strand
GTGGTCCCGCCGCCGATGCCGAGGATGCGCATGTCGCGGTACTGCCGCTCGACTTCGCTCTCGCGCATGTAGCCGAGCCCGCCGAAGAGCTGCACCGCTTGATTGGCGACCCACTCCCCGGACTCGACGGCGGTGTTCTTCGCGAAGCAGACTTCGGCGATGAAGTCTTGGTTCTCCTGCAGGGACCGCTCGACGAGGGAGCGGGTGTAGACGCGGGCGATGTCGATCTTGCGCGCCATCTCGGTGACGGTGTTCTGTACGGATTGCCGTGCGATGAGCGGCTTTCCGAAGGTCTCCCGATCGCGGACCCACTGCAGCGTCAGATCCAGGCACCGCTGCGCGCTGGCGTAGGCCTGCGCGGCGAGGGCGATTCGCTCGGTGAGAAACGCCTGCGCGATCTGCGCGAAGCCGCTGTTCTCGGCACCGACGAGATTGGCGACCGGGACGCGGGCGTCGACGAACGACAGCTCGGCGGTATCGGATGCGCGCCAGCCCATCTTGTCGAGCTTGCTGGTGACCTCGAACCCTGGCGTGCCCTTCTCGATGACGAGCAGCGAGACGCCCGCTGCGCCCTCGCCTCCGGTCCGCACCGCGGTGACGATGAAATCTGCTCGGCACCCCGAGGTAATGTACGTCTTCGAGCCGTTGACGACGTAGTGATCGCCATCCTTGACGGCCTTCGTCCTGAGGTGCCCGACGTCGGAACCGCCACCCGGTTCGGTGATGGCGAGCGAGCCGATCTTCTCCCCCGCCAGCGTGGGCCGCACCCACTTCTCGATCTGGTCGGCGTCGCCCGCAGCCACCAAGTGCGGCAACGCAATTCCACTGGTGAACAGCGATGCGAACAGTCCACCCGACGCACCGGCCTGGTGCATCTCCTCGCAGATCACGACGGCGTCGGCCAGATCCCCACCATCTCCGCCGACCTCCTCGGGAAAGCCTGCTCCGATCAGTCCGAGAGCGGCTGCCTTCTTGTGCAGCTCACGCGGAATCTCGCCGTCGGTCTCCCACTGATTCATGTGCGGGGCGATGTCCTGCTCCACGAAACTGCGGACGGTCTTGCGCAGCTGCTGACGCTCCGGCGTCGTCCAGATACTCATTCGAGTGCTCCCTTGTACGCGAGTAGTTCGGGGATGTCGATGTGCCGCGACCGCAGCCATTCACCGAGCCCCTTGGCCTGTGGATCGAACCTGGCCTGCGAGGCGACGCCTTGGCCGAGGATTCCCTCGATGACGAAGTTCACGGCCCGCAGATTGGGCAGTACATGACGCGTGACGGTGAGCGGCTCGGCCTCGGGCAGCATCTGCTTCAGAGTCTCGACCGTCAATGCGTGCACCAGCCAGGAGAATTCGTCGTCGGTGCGGACCCAGACCCCGACGTTGGCGTTGCCGCCCTTGTCGCCGCTTCGAGCCGCTGCGATGGTTCCGAGTGGAAGGCGAATGGTCGCCTCGGCTGCTCTGGGTGCAGGCAGCTCCGGTTCTTCCACGGGCTCCAGTACCTGCGTCTCGGTCGACGGAGCGATGGTGGACTCGGTGCCATCGGCCAGGTGCGCGACGTGCGGCACCTCGGCTGCGTCGACGAAGCCTGCGGTGAACACTCCGTAGGGCGCACCGTTTCCGGGTGGGGCGGTGACCGAGAATCCGGGATAGCTGGCCAGTGCCAGTTCGACTGCTACGGCGGAGAACTGACGTCCGACGACGTCGGGGTTGCTGTCGCGCGCGACGCAGCGCAGCAGGGCGCTGGCCGTCTCCTCGGTCTCGGCGTCGGGCTTGTCGGTGCGCACCAGAGTCCAGTCGAGCTCGGTGGGGCGAGCCGGGAGCCAGGACTCGAATTGCCGTTGTGCCAGTGCTGCTTTGGCTTCGATATCGAGGCCGGTGAGCACCATCGTGAATTCGTTGCGGAACCCGCCGAGTGCGTTGAGCGAGACCTTGTAGGTGGGCGGCGGTGCTTCGCCGGTCACGCCGGTGATGGACACCCGATCGCTGGACTCCTGCGCCAGGATCGCCGAATCGATCCGCGCGGTGACGTCGGGGTTCGCGTACCGCCCGCCGGTGATCTCGTACAGCAGCTGAGCGGTCACGGTGCCGACGCTGACGGCACCGCCGGTGCCCTCGTGCTTGGTGATGACGGACGAACCGTCGGACTCGATCTCGGCGATGGGGAATCCGGGACGGGACATGTCTGCGATTTCGGTGAAGAACGAGTAGTTGCCACCCGTCGCCTGCGTTCCGCATTCGATGACATGTCCGGCGATCACGGCCCCGGCCAACGCGTCGTAATCGGTCGGCGTCCAACCGAAGTGGGCTGCGGCCGGCCCGACGATGACACTGGCGTCGGTGACGCGACCGGTGACCACGACATCGGCCCCGGAGTTCAGGCATTCGACGATGCCCCACGCTCCGAGGTAGGCATTTGCGGTCAGCGGGTTGCCGAGACCGAGTTCGGTGGCTCGGCCGAGGAGGTCGTCACCGTCGACGTACGCGATCTTCGCGCCGGAGTCCAGCTTCTCCAGTGCCTCGGCCAGGCCTCGGGGGTTGAGTCCGCCTGCGTTGGCGACGATCTTGACACCTTTGTCCAGTGCCAACCCCAGGCAATCCTCGGCCTGCCGCAGAAAGGTCTTGGCGTAGCCACGGGTCGCGTCCTTCATTCGATCGCGACCGAGAATGAGCATCGTCAGCTCAGCCAGGTAATCGCCCGTGAGGTAATCGAGTTCGCCGCCCTCGAGCATCTCTCGCATGGCCGAGAGGCGGTCTCCATAGAAGCCCGAACAGTTGCCGATTCGTACGGTCATGCTTGCTCTCGTCCTGACTGTGTCCGTCCGACCCCCGGAGGGCCTGCGAAGGCTTGGGCGATGGTGAGCCAGTGCGCGGCGTCGGCTCCCTCGGCCGCAATACCGAGGTCGTCGCGGTGAGCGCGCTGGGTGACGAGAAGGCAGAAGTCGAGTGCCGGACCGCTCACCCGTTGGGCGGCATCCTCGGGTCCCCAGGTCCAGAGCTCTCCCGAGGGCGCGGTGAGCTCGATGCGGAACGGTTCGGCGGGAGGCGTTTGCTGGTTGATCGCGTAGGCGAAATCCCTTGTGCGAACGCCTATGTGTGCGACGCCGCGGATTCGGTCGGTGGCGACGCGGGTGACGCCCACCGCGTCGGCGACATCCTGACCGTGCGCCCAGGTCTCCATCAGACGCGCCGTGGCCATGGACGCCGCACTCATCGGGGGTCCGAACCAGTCGATCTTGGTCCCCGTCGGAACCTGTGTGAGCGCTTCGTTCATGGCACGGCGTCGAGTACGCCAGGTGCTCAGTAGTTCGGGATCACGCGACTCCTCCTCGGCCGCCTCGTCGACGAAGCCGGTGGGGTTCTCCCATGCCTTCTTCAGAGTGAGAGCGAACTCCTCCTTGGCCTCGACATCGCCGGATGCTCCCGACGTGGTCCGCTCCGCGACGTGATCGGTCCAGGAGAGGTGCGCTATCTGGTGCGCGACGGTCCACCCCGCGGCCGGTGTCGGTGCTGCCCACTGCTCCGGGGTCAGCTCGGCCACGAGTGCATCGAGGTCGTTGCCCTCGGCGCGTAGGTCGTCGACGAGAGAGTCGAGGTCTGCCATGAGCCCAGCTTCACAGGAGGTCCTGAAAAAAGCAAGCACGCCTGCTTGTTCTTTTGTCACCTCGTGTTCGCTTGCTATTCCTACGGTGGCGAGCGTGAGAATGTCGAGACTTGTGGCCGTCACCGTTACCCTCGCCGTCATGGCCGCCGGTTGCTCCTCTGTGAATCCAACCGCCACGAACCCGGCCCCCGACGAACCGTCGAGCATTCGGGTGGCGACGTTCAATGCCAGCCTCAATCGGCCGGTGGCCGGGCAGCTGGTGACCGATCTGCAGGGTGAGGACGCACAGGCTCGCGCGGTTGCCGATGTGATCTCCGCGAACTCACCGGATGTGTTGCTGGTCAACGAGTTCGACTACTCGGGTGACGATGCGGTGAGGCTGTTCAACGACAACTATCTCGACGGACAGTATCCGCACTCCTTCACTGCGCCGGTGAACACGGGCGTCGATTCGGGACTCGACCTGGACCGGGACGGCACACTCGGCGGCCCGGGTGATGCGTGGGGATTCGGTCAGTTCCCGGGCCAGTACGGGATGGTCGTGTACTCGAAGTTCCCGATCGCCACCGATTCGGTACGTACGTTCCAGAACTTCCTGTGGAAGGACATGCCGGATTCCCTGCTGCCGCGTGACTACTACGGAGATACCTCCGACGCGCTTCGGCTGTCCAGCAAATCGCATTGGGACGTGCCGATCGACGTGAACGGCACGACCCTGCACGTGTTGGCGTCACACCCCACTCCCCCGTCCTTCGACGGGCCCGAGGACCGCAACGGCAAACGCAACCACGACGAGATCCGGCTCAGCGCCGATTACATCTTGGGTGCGGACTACCTCTACGACGACAACGGTGTACGCGGCGGGCTGGAGGACGGAGCATCGTTCGTCATGCTGGGCGATCAGAACAGCGATCCGGTGGACGGCGATTCGGTGGCCGGTTCCATCGCGCAGGTTCTCGACCTTCCGCGGGTGCAGGATCCGGCACCCGCCTCGGCCGATCACGGCACGGACACAGCAGATTTCGCCGACCCTACGCCCGGTGACCTGCGCGTCGACTACGTGCTACCGTCGGACGGTCTGACGGTGATCGACTCCGCCGTCCACTGGCCCTCGGGCACCGAGCACCCGTCGGACCACCGGCTGGTGTGGGTAGACCTCGAAATATGATGGGCGAGTGACCGATCTACCGATTGTAGAATTCGCGTACCCCGGACCAATGCGGGACAGACTTGTTGCGGCTGTGCTTTCCGGCGAGAAGACCAGCACAGCGAGCCTGTTGATTCAGTACACCGAAGAGGAGCTACCGAGGGTCGGTGAACGCGGCGCGGTGGTGGATTCAGCCGGAGTCGTGGTGGGAGTCGCCGAAACCACTGGTGTCGATATCGTTGCGCTGAAGGATGTTTCGCTCCAACATGCCCTCGACGAGGGTGAGGGATACATCGACGTGGCGCACTGGCGCGCCGGGCACGAAAGATTCTGGCACTCGCCCGAGGTTCACGCGGAACTGGGCGATCCCGATTTCACCGTCGACGACGACACTCAGGTGGTACTGGAGCGATTCATACTCGTTCCATAGTGAGTTGGGTGGGGATCGATGCCACTGGCCAGCGCGAAGAGGTCGAAGAAACCGAGAGCTCCGGTTCAGAATTTCGGTCGATTCAGCGAGATTCGCGGTGGGGACGGTGACGAACATCGGCATGCCCTACAGGCCGCACAGGGGCTCGGGTGCGACGGCATCAGTCCGGGGAATCGATACCGGGCTCACCTCGAAGGCGGGGTAGTTCTGGCTCGTGATCATCCTGGAGCCTTACGCGGCGTCGGAGTCGAATATTCTTGTCGGTGGCTGGGTGTATAGGCCGCTTCCATCAATCCATCTTCCGCGCAACAGAATTGGGGTTGACGAACTTCGCATTCCGCCGTACCATCGAACGTACGTTCTACTTCTAGTCAGAACACGTGCCGGGGGGCGACTACACAGTGATCACATCCAGTTCGACGCGCAGTCGGTTCGCGGCCTATCTCGGGCCGCAATCGAAGCCGTATATCAACGGCACAGTGCTGGGCGAAATTCGAGACGTTGCGATTCTGGAGAATCAGGCGTGCGCTCGCAAGGTCGCTCTGGCCGCAGCTATCTGGGACTCGTGCATCCATCAGAACGTGCTCGTCGGTGATGTCATTCAGGACGCGGGCAACTATGCGGCGTCCGAAGTCGCACGCGTTCTCGGTTGCTCGAAGACTGTTGCGAACACGTACGCCGAGGTAGGAATGGACCTTCGGCTTCGGCTTCCTACCGTTGCAGCAGCGTTCGAGGCCGGCGAACTCGATCTTCCTCGCGTCCGCGCGATATACCGCTGTACCCACAACCTGACGCAGGACGCGGCGACGGCCGTCCAAGGCGAGGTTCTGCACGCTGCCCGACGCCTGTCACCTGGCCCCCTGGCGACGGAAATCTGGTCGATCATGTACCGCATCGCGCCCGAGCAGGCCGCCGCTCTGCGTAAGGACTTGGAACGGCACACGAACGTCACGTACACCGACAAAGATGTGCTGTCGACGCTGAAGGCCGACCTCACCGCCGCCGACGCCGCAGCTGCCTGGCAGTTGATCAACGAGATGGCCGCTACCGTCTGCCGTCGAGATCCGCGAAACAAGGGGCAGAAGCGTGCCGCAGCGTATGTTGCTCTGCTGCAGCAGGAGTCGTCGATGGTCTGCATGTGCGAGCCCGATGACGACAATCCGTGCACGGCCGATACTGTGCGTCCTGATCGACGCGCCCCACTGACGATGATCACCGTCGACCTCGCCACGCTCGCCGGTTTGCTGTCCAATCCTGCCCACCTTGCCGGCCACGGCCCCATCGATGCCGAGTACGCCCGTGAACTCGCCGACAACGCACACTGGCAGATCCTGCTCACCGAAGCCCGCGAGCTGGCGGAGAAGCTCGGTTACGGCGAAGACCTGGAGTCACTGATCGACCTCGATACCGATACCGACAGTGGCGTAGGCACTGATGACAAAGGTGCCGAGAGCAGAGCCGACAGCGGCGGCGGCAGCACGAACAACAGCAGATCGAAAAACGGCCAGAAGAAGCCCAGAGGATCCAAGGTAGGCAAGTCGAGAAACAGCAGGTCCAAGGGCAGCACCTCACATCTGGTGTTTCATCCGCTGGGGCGTGGTCGTCGCCGTGTCGGCGGCATTGTTCCTCGGCACCTGCGGGCGCCGAAGTCCACACAACCACCACGGAACAGCTGTGTCGCCACTCCATATCGCGGTACATACACTTTCGTTGCCGAACTCGAAGCAGCGATCGCATCGGATCCAGCTCTCGGGATCGCACGGTACCCGGACGGGCACGGCGGTCTCGAGCTGCCGCCACCCGGAGCCCTCATCTATCGCCCGACTGTCGCACTGGCGGAACGTATTCGGTATCGCGATCGCACCTGCCGACATCCGGGTTGCGATGTCCCGGCCCAGCAGTGCGAGATCGACCACATCGTCCCGTACTTCCATCGCGATCCCGAGTCCGGTGGCTGGACCATCGACACCAACCTGCACTGCCTGTGCCGCTACCACCACAGCCTCAAGACCATGGGTCTGTGGACTCCGGTGATGCTCGCCGACGGCGTCGAGTTCTGGGTCTCGAATGCCGGCACTTCAGCGGTTACGGTTCCCGGCACCACGCAACTCTCCGACCTGAGCCACCTGCCCGCCGTCTATCGCAGGCCAAAAGGTCACGCGACACAGTCGGATACGTCGAGCCTGGAGATCATCCAGCCGCTGCCCGCGCCGGTACCTACGTCAGCACCGGACGATGACCCTCCGCCCTTCTGACGAATCTTGGGTCAGTACAGAGAAGTCCCACCGCAGTCGAAGTGTCTGCGGTGGAACAACTGTGACTTCTGGGTGTCGATGTGTTCGGTGTCAGCCTGTGTAAGTGCTGAGGTCGTACACCGTCGCACTGCCGACCGTCGTGGCGGTGAAGTTGGCCACGACCCATTCCTGGATCTGTGAGGACGTACTCGCAGAGTCGCCACCCATGCCCCCGCGCGCCATGCCCCCGCCCATTCCGCCCGACACGTAGTACGTCACCTCGTGGTTGGAGACGTACTCGATGAACTCGTCGAGCGACGGCGCAGGATCTCCGCTCCACCCGCCGATGGCCATCACCGCCGTGTCGGACGCCAACTCGTAACCCGCAGCCGACATCGAACCATTAACTGCAGCAGACCATTTCGTGGTCGTCGACTCAAGCAGCGCAGCCAACTCCTCGTTGGACTCACCGCCCATGCCGCCCATGGCCATCCCGCCGCCCACGTTGCCGCCGGCAAAACCGGCCGGAAGATCGGCAGCATCAGCAGGCATGCCCGCGTCACCGCCCGGCACAGCATCGCCCGGCACGGCACCACCCGACACAGCATCGCTTGGCATCGCGCCCGTCGGCATTCCACCACTCGGCATTCCACCACTCGGCATTCCACCGCTGGGCATTCCGCCGGGACCGCCGTCGCTGACTGCACCGGTCGGACCTGCGGTGGGGACGGAACCACTGTGCGCGTTCGTCGTCGTGGAAATGGCGTACGACGCGCCGCCGCCCAGACCTGCCGCGGCTCCGAGGATCAGCGCTGCCGCAGTGAGCTTTCGATATCGCCCGGCCGCCAAGATCATCACGGCCGCAACGATGGTTCCCACCAACAGGATCCACTTCAGTGCCGGCAGCCAGTCCGCGTTGCGATGCAACAGCACCCAACTCCAGATCCCGGCTGCGATCATCATCGATGCCATGCCGGCTCTGCCCCAGATCGATTCACGTCTGAGCCACAGTGCGTAACCACCGGTTCCGATCAACCCGGCCAAAGCCGGGGCGAGCGCGACGGTGTAGTACGGGTGGATGGTTCCGGACATGTAGCTGAAGATCAACGCCGTCACCAGGAACCACCCGCCCCACAGAATCAGGGACGCACGCAGGAGGTCGGTTCGCGGCGCTCGGCCACGAGCGATCAGCCCGAAGACCAGCGCCACCAGGGCCGCCGGGATGAGCCAGGAGATCTGAATTCCCATCTCGCTGCCGAACAGTCGGTCCAGACCGGTCGAGCCGCCGAAGCTGGACCCGGCTGCCCCGGCACTCATCCCCGCCGGAGCCTCCATGCCACCTCCGCCGCTGTTGCCGAAGATGCGGCCGAGCCCGTTGTACCCGAGCACCAG
>NZ_LVCU01000475.1:0-2159 GCF_001647185.1 Rhodococcus sp. EPR-147 | reverse complement strand
CGACCACGAGAGCGGCCGAGGCCCCGACCAGGTGCAGCAATCTGGCCCGCAACTGAGCCTGTCCTGCAACGAGATACGTGAGACCGAACGCCGGCAACACCAGCAGCCCCTGCAGCATCTTCGTGAGGAACGCGAACCCCAGCGCCACGCCGGCAAAAGCGAGCCACATCGCGGCCCGTCGTCCGGCAGCTGTCTGCAAAGATCGCACGACGAAGTAGCCGCCGAGTGTCATGAGCAACACCAGCAGCGCGTCGGGATTGTCGAAGTTGAACATCAACGCCGCCGCCGGCACCGATGCCAGGGTGAAGCCGGCGAGCAAACCGGCCATGGGGTTCGCGACACGCTTGACCGCAGCATACACCGTCGCGACCGAGGCGACACCCATCAATGCCTGCGGCAGAAGCAAACTGAAGCTCGAGAACCCGAACACACGAGCCGACAGTCCCATCACCCACAGTGCGGCCGGTGGCTTGTCCACGGTGATGAAGTTCTCGGAGTCGAGGGATCCGAAGAACCACGCAGTCCAGTCCTTGGTACCGGCCTGCACCGCGGCGGCGTAGAACGTGTTCGCGTATCCACTTGCCGTCAGGTTCCACAGGTACAGCGTTGCCGTGGCCGCGAGCAGAATCAGCAGACCGAGCAGGTGCCGGCGGCGATACCACCACGTGGTCTGCCAGGACGGCTGGCGGGCGTGCGACGGAGGCATCGCGGCCGGTCGGTCGAGTTGGGCAGTCATCGCACATCCTGTTCGTCGAAGTTGTCGACTACGAGAGTGTGCGATGGACCGTCGGCCCGGCTGGGAGCAGCCTGCGAACTTGCTGTGAGCGAAAGAGCTGGTTCAGACGCGATCTGCGTACACGACGATGTTGTCGTCGTAACTCGATATGTCCGAATCGAATTGGCCACCACAGGTGATCAAACGCAGGCCTGAGTGATCGATGTCTCCGTACACCTTGTCGGTGGGGAACGCATCCTTCGGGTACTGCTCCACCGCGCTGACGACGAACCGGACAGTGTTTCCGTCCTGGCTGACGACGGTGACATCGTCGCCCTGTCGGAGATCGCGGAGCCGGTAGAAAACGCCGGGGCTGCCGTCCCAATCCACATGCCCCGCAACGATCGACGGTCCCAGTTGCCCCGGAACCGGCGACCCGGTGTACCAACCGGCCGGGAAACCGCCCGGGGGAACTTCCATCGTGCCGTCCGGACGCAGACCCAGACCCATCACATCGGAGTCGACGCCGATCGCACCTATCTCGAGGCGCGCAGGCGGTGACCCGGCGACCGACGATTCGGCGACAACCTCGTCTGTCGGGGCGACGGCTGCAGGAGCAGAAGAAGCCGAGGACGTCGAATCAGTCTGCAGGGGAACGGTATCCGACGGCGTTGCACACCCGGTAACCAGGAACAGCAGCATGAGGAACGCCGCTGCCACCGCCCGCACCACGACCCGATGACGGGTCGTGGTGCGGGCGGATTCGGCCGGAGGTACCGATACCTCGACGGTAGGTCTCACCGATCAGTTCCGACGACGAGTCAGAGCCAAGGCAGAGAAAGCACCGACCGCGAGTACCGCCAGCAATGTCCACATCGGAGCGAACGACGTTGCAGTCGAACGGTTCACGGTACTGCCGTCACCGGTGTCGACACCACCGTTCGGGATCTGTGTGATCTGGCCACCGGGGTTGTACGTGCCCGGCTGATCCGGGCCACCCGGTGTGATCGGCTGATCAGGCGTGTTGGGCTGATTCGGCACATTCGGCTGATTCGGCACGTTCGGCTGATTCGGCACGTTCGGCTGGTTCGGCACGTTCGGCTGGTTCGGCACGTTCGGGACACCCGGGATCGGCGGGATGGTGATCACCGGCGGCACACCCGGAATCGGCGGCACCTCGATGACGATCGGCGGCGTACCGCCACCATCACCCGGCGTACCGCCACCATCACCCGGAGATGTCGTGGTCACGGGCGGCGTGGTGGTCACCGGAGATGTCGTGGTCACGGGCGGCGTGGTGGTCTCCGGAGATGTCGTGGTCACCGGAGGCGTCGTGGTCTCCGGAGATGTCGTGGTCACCGGAGGCGTCGTGGTCTCCGGAGATGTGGTGGTCACCGGAGGCGTGGTCGTAATCGGAGGTGTGGTGGTCACGGGCGGCTCGGTG
>NZ_LVCU01000474.1:0-3779 GCF_001647185.1 Rhodococcus sp. EPR-147 | reverse complement strand
TTCCGATCTGCCAGAACACGTTGCACGGGTTGGCCCCGTTGATCAGCGAGACACTGCTGTCGGATGCCGTGATCAGCGTCGATGCCGCCTGGAAGATGAACACAGCGTTGGAGTTGCCCTGCGCGTCGAGTGTGAGGGTTCCGGTCAGGCCGAACGTGCCCGAACCGTACAACCCGGCCAACAATGTCTGTCCGCCGAGTTCGACTCCGGTCGAGGTTGCTCCCGGTCGACCGGCGGCGTCGTCGTATCCGGTACTCAGATCCGCTTTCGCCTGCGCTGCAACCGAATTGCGGTCGTTGATAACTCCACTGGTGAGCTCTCCCGGTGGGAATCCGGTGATGAACGGTTCGACACCGACGCCTGGGCTCACTCCGACGTTGCCGCCGATCCTCGACGGGCCGGTGTTCGTGATCTTGGAGCCGGCCAGAACGGCATAACTCTCCGCGGTGCCGAGTTCGACGGTGGTGGGTTGAGCCTCGGCTGCGGGGACGTTGATCAGCATGAGTGCGCTGGTGGCCAAAGCGACCGAACCGGCAAGCGGAACGAGGGTTCTGCCCCTGCGCCTGATGGGGGTCGACGTGCACGTGTGCTGTGAAGCGGGCATGGATTGCATACCGTTCTGCTGGTTGGGCGAAGCGGACTTGTTGCCGGACTTCGTGAACCGCGCAATCGATCCCCCGACGAGTTCGATTGCGCAGCAATTGATGTCGCGACGCTCAACGGCCGCCCCGGACCGATCCGAGTGCGTGGAGGTATCGCGGTTCCGTATTCGATGACGTCACCGGCCGACGGAGTTCGGCAAGGTGACACAACTATGCGATCAGCGGAGGCTCGTGCCCACTCCGCAACTAAGAGTTTCCCCGTATCTCTACGGTGTAGAGCTACAGCACACCATGTGTAGGATAATGAGTCAAGCGAAAAGTGTTGTCGAACAACAAGTTTGTTTGCCCCCTACTTACCGGTCGGTTCACAGCTTTTCGAAAGGGGTGCCAGCCGATGTCCACTACAGACCGATTCGGCCCACACTCCAGGGACAAGATCGACCGCGAGTACGTGGTGGCGGCCGCACTGTCCATCGTCGACCGAACCGGACTCGACAGCCTCTCGATCCGCAGCCTGGCGACGTCGATCGATCGCGATCCGATGACGGTGTACCGGTACCTTCCGACGAAGGAGGCACTGCTCGACGCCATCGCCGATTCGATTCTGAGCCCGCTCGTCACGGTCGACCGAACGGACCCCGACTGGCAGGGACAGCTTCGCTTGTTCGCCCGGCACTATCGCCGTCTCGCCCTCGAGCACCCACACGCGGCAATTCTGCTGTCCACTCGCCCACATCGGACGCCGCTCGGGCTGGGCACCACGAGGTCTTTGCGGTCACTCGAAAGCGTGATGGCGTTGATGAGCAACGCAGGATTCACCGCACCCGAGGCGTTGTCGACCTATCGGCTGCTCAAATCCTTCCTCCGAGGTCACGTACTGAGCGAGACCCAGGAAATGACCGAGAATCCGGACGAGACCGGCGACCGCCTCAGCCTGGCGTTGCGCCGACTCCCCGCCGACGAATTTCCGTTGCTGTCCACGCTGCCGCCGCTCATCACCGCGTACGACGGTGCCCTCGAACTCGAGTTGGGTCTCGACGTGCTGTTCCGAGGCATCACCGCACCTTCGACCTGAGCGGATCGACGCTCCCGGGGCCCGCACCGGACCGAGCCGTACCTTGTCCCAGGATCACGGCATCGGCCTTCACGCCATCAGAGCAGTCCGGTGCCTGCCTCGTTCGCTCGTTCTTCGTCTCGTTCCTGCTGCGCAGCGGCCAGGCCGGACATCGTGCGCAGCGGAACCTCCTTGAGGAAGCGCACCAGTACGAATCCGAGGACCATCAGGATCGACACGGCCAGGAACACGTAATCCATGGCGTCGGAGAACCCGATGCGGAACGGCTCGGCCAGTGCGGGTTCGAGCTTCTGAATGAACGAACTGTCCTGCAGCGCACTGCCCGCGACGGAGGCGTCACCCGAGGCGATGGCCTGGGCGAAACCGGATTCCAGTGGATCGGAACTGGTTGCGGCGCTCTGCACTGCCTGCTGGAACTCCGGCGTCGAACTCGCGGCAATCAGCGCGTCACCCGTCTTGGGGGTCAGCTGCGTGAACAGCATCGACAGAAACACCGCCACACCGACCGTCGCACCGATCTGCCGGAAGAACGTTGCGGCAGAGGTGGATACACCCATGTCCTTGGGCGGCATCGCATTCTGGATGGCCAGGGTCAACGGCTGCATCATCGACCCGAGACCGAGGCCGAAGACACCCATGACGACCATCGTCTGCCACAGCGGGGTATCGGCGTGCACGTAGTGGAAGACGAACATCGCGATGGCCATCAGTGCAGTACCGACGATCGGAAAGATTTTGTACCGCCCTGTCTTCGAGATCATGCGACCCGAGACGATCGACGCGACCATCAAGGCACCGACGAGGGGCAGAGTCTGGTAACCGGCCAGCGTCGGCGAGGATCCCTTGACCACCTGCAGGTACTGCGGCAGTAGCGAGATGCCACCGAACATCGCTGCGCCGGCGATGACGCTGACAGCAATACACAACGAGAACAACGGGTTTCGGAAGAACCGCATGGGGATCAGGGCGTCGTCGCCCATCTTGATCTCGGCGAGCACGAACGCGATGACGCCGACGATGCCGATTCCGAAGCACAGCAGGGCCCGCGGCGAGCTCCATCCCCACACGCGCCCCTGCTCGGCGATGATGAGCAGCGGCACGAGGCCGACGCTGAGAAGCACTGCGCCCCACCAGTCGACGCGCGCCTCGCGGCGATAGACCGGCAGGTTCAGCACCCGCCACACGACGACGAGCGCGATGATTCCCAGCGGGACGTTGATGTAGAAAACCCAACGCCAGCCGGTGATTCCGAGGATCGACGACTGCCCGGCGAGCAGTCCACCGATGACCGGCCCGAGCACGCTGGAGGTACCGAACACGGCCAGAAAGTAACCCTGGTACTTGGCCCGTTCACGCGGCGGGACGATATCGCCGATGATGGCCAACGCCATCGACATCAGACCGCCCGCACCGAGACCTTGAATGGCACGGAAGGCGGCGAGTTCGTACATCGACGTCGCGATACCGCACAGCATGGACCCGACGACGAAGATCGAGATGGCCGTCATGAAGAACGGCTTGCGCCCGTACAGGTCGGACAGCTTGCCGTACAACGGGGTCGAGACCGTCGAGGTGATGAGGTAGGCCGTCGTCACCCAGGCCAGAACCGAGAACCCGTTGAGGTCGTCGGCGATGGTCCGAACGGACGTCGAGACGATGGTCTGGTCGAGGGCGGCGAGGAACATGCCCATCATCAGGCCCGACAGAATCGTCATGATCTCGCGATGCGAATACTCGCCGGTCGCGGGCTTCACTTCAGGCTCGGTAACCATCTCTTGGATTCACCTTTACGTAGCATTTACTTGTGTCCTACAACGATATTCGGGACACCAGCATGCGCGCAGAAGGCCGTCTGCGCAAAGGTTTATTTGCGGCGAATCCGGTCCCGCACCTCACGCATCGTGTGCGGGTGAATACCTTCGGCAGCGAGCACTCGACGGGTCTTGCGACGCGTCGACAGGACACCGATGATCGCGACGATCCACACCGGGAACTGCGCGAGCAACGCCACCCGGAATCCGTCGAAGGTGTAGCCGCCCATCGCGTCGAGAATCCAGCCGATCGCCGCGATCACCAACAGCGACGCCAGGAAACCACCGATG
>NZ_LVCU01000473.1:0-23786 GCF_001647185.1 Rhodococcus sp. EPR-147 | reverse complement strand
TCTCGGTGATTGCACCCTGGCTGTCGAACATTGTTGGCCTGCGGGTGATGACCACTGTAGGTCTGCTCACCATCGCGGCGGGACTGGTGATGGTGAGCAGATTGACCGTCGCGGCAACTTACCCTGACCTGCTGTGGCCCTTGCTCATCATGAGTGCGGGTTTGGGGTTGTGTACCGCCCCTGCGACTTTCGCCATCGTCTCGGACACTCCTGAGGCCAAGCACGGGGTGGCTGCCGCGGTCAACGACGCAGCTCGCGAAATCGGTGCCGCGATTGGGATTGCGGTAGCCGGTAGCGTGCTCGCGGCCGGTTACGTTCAGCACATTCAGCCGGCTCTGCCCCAGCTACCCGAGCCTGCCCGTGGTCCGGTGGCCGATTCTCTGGCCGCCGCGTTGCAGGTCGCCGACCGCGCAGGACCAGCTGGTCAGCCGCTGGCCGAGTTCGCCAGAGCCGCATTCGTACACGGAAGTGGTCAGGCGACGCTGTCGTTGGCGGCGCTGACCGCCGCTGGGGCACTCGTCCTCGCCGTCTTTGCGCCAGGTAGACGCAGCCGTACGACAGCCACCGCGGGTGACGGACGTCGGTGAAGGTCGGCCAGGGTGTCTATTCTTCGGTGTGATTCGTGTCTGTGGCCCGGAGTTGGGCTCGGGCTTGGGACTGCATGAAGTGTTCGACCTCGACCACCACGAACAGGGCAGTAGCGGTGGCTACCGAGCGGCCCTGCGCATCGTCCATCGTGGCCGTGAGATCCAGTTTGCGCCCATCACGAGACCGAACGGCAGCACGCAATACGTATGGAGTGCCGAGCAGAACCGGCGCTAGGTAGTCGAGCTCGAGACGCCGCGTCACGGCGAGCTCACCCACTGTGTAGAGCAGGAAGCCGAACAGATCGTCGAGAACGGTCGCCACCGCGCCGCCGTGTGCTATCCCGGGTGCCCCGACATGACGTTGATCGAACACATGGTGAGCCACCACGCCGTTCTCGTCACGCTGGACCGACAGGGCATGGCCGTGCGGGTTCTGCGGCCCACAACCAAGACAGTCGGGGTGGTGGGGCGGTAGATCAGGCGAATCGAAACTCGTGCTCCAGAACGAGCGCGCCCAGTTCTCGATAGCGGGGCCGGCCGACCCGCTGACCTCGTCTGGAATTCTTTTCATGGTCGGACCTCTCTGTCGTGAAAACATTGTGCCGAGTCTGTCGCGTCTTCGTGCGCTCGGCCTGCACCGCTGTTAGTTTCGAAAGATAAACTGCACTATGTCAGAAGTGAACCGCACTAAAGGATCGACCAAGCCGACATAGCTTTAAAGAGAGAAGTGATCTGCCGCGAGGATTTCGGACCTGGAGATGACTATTCTGAGGCCGCGTTTGCGGACTGCCCGTAACTGAGTTCTTGTCTAGGGAACATTCCAGCCACCACGAAGGGCATCTCGCGAATGCAACTATCTCACACCCGACCTGCCTCGGCCGAATGCTGCGACGACCCCAATCTCTGCCGCTCCGCGGCGGCAGGCGAGGCCCGCGCGCCTCGCATCAAGATGACCGCGCTCTGAGGTCGATTTGTTGCGCCCAACGCTTGAAGGAGCGCGTCCAGCGCGATGTCCTCGTTATCGAATATCAAGATTGCATGGAGGTCGTCGCGGAGTGCGCAGCGGGCGCAGAAACGGGATCGGTAGCGTTCGCCTTTCGTGGTTGCAGGCGTTCGCAGCGCAGGTCGAGCGCGATGCCGGGCGCACTCTTGGCGTTGATCGCGGAGTTGAACCGTCAGATCGGCGACCTCGAAGCCGATCTGACCCGCCATTTTGAAACACACCCGGACGCTGACACACAACGCCGCCATCTACCTCTCCCTGCCAGGAATCGGTGTCATCCTCGCCGCCCGGGGCTCGGTGACACCCCTGACAGTTGCGTCGGGCAAGAAGCGGGCCGTACTGGCTCGACATATCCGCAACCGGCGGCTCTACGATGCCATCGACCGGTGGGCGTTCTGCGCCCTCAGCCAGAGTCCGGCCGCTCGCGCGTTCTACGAACAACACCGTGCTACCGGAGACCTCCACCACCAAGCGCTCCGCGCACTCGCCAACAGACTTGTCGGGCTCCTGCACGGGTGCGTACGCCACTGCACCGAATACGACGAACACACCGCTTGGGCACACCGCACCGCGCAACAACCCGACGCAGCTTGACAAGTTACAATTATTGGATATCTAGGGTGATTCAGTCCATTTTGTGGCGGGACGCGAAACCGGGATGGCTGAATGGCAGACTGCGTGAGAAGGCCACGCCTACGGTTGCGGCCGCGCCGTCGATGATTCCCCACGTCGTCTCTGATAGGTGTGCGGCGAAGAACGTATCATCCACCCCTTGCTCACGACCGTTGTCGATCCACCACTGAGTCGCAGATAGACCAGAACCCAGAATGGACGCCACGGCCAAGGGAATGACCGAAGTATCTGCGTGAACACGCTGAAGACTTTCAGTGAACCGATCGGCGACGACCTCCATCACCGACCTCAGTTCGTCAGCAACTCCGCCATTTCCCGATCCGGAGTACTGAAACAAGTGATTCGCCATAAGGAATCTGACGACAGTGGGATACTGCCCGACGAGCGCGACGTAGCTCTGGACGGACGAGCGAACCATGTCGTCAACCGAAAGATAATCTTGGTCGGCGAGAATAGTGACTTTCGCCGAATCCCACATCAACGCACCGAGTTTCGCCGCCACCGCCGCGTTCAAGCCCGCTTTGTCGCCAAAGTAGCGATACAGCTTTGGTTTAGATACACGGGCCTCCGCAGCGATGTCGTCCATGCTGACGCCTGCACCATACCGTTCGATGATCCGTATGGTCGCGTCGACCAGCTGCGCGCGTACCTCGACTCTATGCTCATCCCAGCGGGTGCTACGGGCATCGGCCACTCGACGCTGCACCTGAGATGGAGTAAATGAAACGCGGCGGACGAATGACATTATGGGGTTAACAATACCCTGAAGGGTCCTCTCAAGCGAGTCGGGCTGGAGAGCCGTTCGCTGAAACCTCTCGGTTCGCTCGCAGCGGTTCGGCACCCTCCCTCAAGCAGCCGATCGTCCGCCGGATCGCACCGTGTCGATCACATACACCGGCGGCACGACCGGAAAGCCGAAGGGAGCCATCGGAGGCTTCGGCAATGTTCACGATGACGCAGATTCAACTCTCCGGAGTGAGAATGGCCGGGTTCCCCAAATTCTCGATGTGCACCCCGCTGTCGCATGCTGGGGCCGCGTTCTTCGTGCCGACCCTGACGAAAGGCGGCCCGATGATGGTGCTGCCGAAGTTTTATCCGCCGAGGTGCTGCGCACCATCGACGCAAAAAAGATCACCGTGGCGATGCCATCGATGCTGTACGCCTCGATGGACCCCTCCCAACTCGGACACGCGCGGCCTGTCGACGATCGTGGCCGTCTCACGAGCTCATGTGTGTCCGGTCGACGGTTCAAAAGCCATCGCCTACCGTGGCTGCGTCCAATCGGGCCGCTGCTTCGTTGAAATAGTTTGGTGCCTCCATGTTGATCATGTGACCGATCTGTGGCAACGCCACGAACTCATGCAACCGGCGGCGCTGCTGCAGTCGGTCGGCGAGATCAATGGAATGAACCGCGGGTGTCAACTTGTCGGCCGAGCCCACGATCACGGTCGTCGGAACCGTAAGTGAGTCGATTCCTTTGCTCACATCGATGGTGGCCAGGACCCTGCCCCACATTCCCCGAACCGCAGGGGGGCACCGCAGTACTATGTCGGAACACTCAGCCACAACGTCTGCTGGCGCGTGTGGACCCATCGTCCCGTATTTCACCAACCGTCGGTTGAAGCGAGTGTCAAGCATCTCCGGTCCCGCGGTGGCGAGCCCGGCTGCGAATGCCCGCTCCAGTGAGGCGCGGAATCGACGTGGCGACCCAATTAGCGTCGATTTACTCACCAACTGCGAGGGGCCGGTACTCGCCAAGACGGCACCACGGGATAAGACGGGCACCGACTCCGGGTGCTCGGCAGCCCAACCCATGATGGACATCCCGCCCATACTATGACCGGTCACCAATGCCTTACGATTAGACGTGACGACAGCGCGCAAGACAGCCTCGAGATCGTCGCCGAGCACCGACGAAGAGAAGGGCGCGCGACCCCGGTCGCTCCAGCCATGCCCTCGTTGGTCATACACCACCACACGGTGTGTGGTGGCGAAGTGCTCGATCTGAGGTCTCCAGAACCGACCTTGGCAAGCCCACCCGTGGCTGAACACCAACAGCGGCGCATCATCACCGAGCCCGTACTCCTCGACAAACAGCCTCGTGCCGTCACTGGAGAGAACCTCCCGCGACCGCCGCGACAATAGGCCAGCTTTCGAGGAGTCAGAGGTCATCGAAACTCACCGTCACAGCGTCGGTGAGCGGAAGTGCCTGGCACGCGAGTCGCTCGCCGTCTTCAATGTCGTCGTCTACGAGGATGTTGTTCTGCACCATCTCGACATCGCCATCGATGAGCTTGCACACACACGCGCTGCATGCGCCCTCTCGGCACGAGTACGGTGCATTGTGCCCTCGCGAGAGCAGCACATCGAGCAGAGGCGTGTTACGTGGCCACTCCGTGGTGATGCACTCTCCGTTCAGGTAAACCGTGGCCGTAGCTACACCCTCGTCGTCACTGAGTCGACGCAGTGTTGCGGTGTCGAACGGGTCACCCGTCAGCGACTGGAATACCTCTCGATGTACATCCGAATGATCCACTCCGCATGCGGCGGCAGAGCTTTCCACAAGATCCATGAAAGGGGAAGGCCCGCAGGTGAAAATTGCCGATCCCTTGTGTTCACGAATAATCTTTTCTACAGCCTCTGATGTGGGAATCCCGTTCTCCGACTCAAGCCAGTCAACCAAAGTGAACCGCTCGGCGAATTCAGATCTAATCTGCTCAAGCCGGCACTTGTACATGATCGAATCGGAGTCACGGTTTGCGTAGAACAGGACAACTTCCCCACTGCCCGACACCAGAGCCGACTGCACCAGCGACAGAACCGGAGTGATGCCGCTTCCGCCAGCGAAGAAGAGCAAGTCGACGTCGAGGCTCTTAGCGGTAAACTTTCCCGATGGCGTGAGGACGGTCACCTCCATGCCGATGGAAACGTTGTCACACAACCAGTTCGACGCATACCCCCCAGCGGTGCGCTTCACCCCGATCTCGAGGCGGAAGTCATCGACATGAGGCGAACTGCTCAGCGAGTAGCATCGTGCGACGTGGCCCGTCTGGTCGGACGGGATCTTCAACGTAATGAACTGCCCGGGTAGATGCTTGAAATCGTCGACGATCTCGTCAGGCACTTCGAAGGCGATGCTCACGGAGTCCTTGGTCTCCTGCACGACCTCCGACACGGTCAGCGTTCGCGATCGCGCGGTGGTGCCCGGCCGATTCTCCTGTTCGAGGGTCATTTGATGATCCCCCGCTTACGAGCCAAGGCGTAGCCCGCGCGTGTGACAGGCGCAGAGATGTCCTGGTAGCGCGGACCGACAACGCGTGCGACAAAGTCGAAGCCACGTGCGTCTGCGCCGATCAGCACTCGGGGCTTCTTCTTGTCCATTCCCTTGAGGATGGCGCACGCAGCTTTCTCCGGAGTGGTCCTGGCGATGTTGTTGAACATCGAGGCAATGGTGGCGGTATCTGCCCCCATATCGGATACACCACGAGCGTTGTTGACGATATTAGTCTTGACGCCGCCGGGGTGAACGCATGTCACCGTGACCGGATGCCGACTGATTTTCATCTCTTGCCGAAGCGCTTCGGTGAAGCCACGCACACCGAACTTCGCGGCGTTGTAAGCGCTTTGACTGGGGATCCCGACCAGACCGAAGACGCTGGAGGTGTTTACCAGATGACCATCACCAGAGGCGATCAGATAAGGCAGGAACGCCTTGGTCCCGTTGACGACACCACCGAAGTTGATGCCCATCAGCCAGTCGAAATCCTCCCAGGACATGTCGACAACGTCGGCGCCGAGGGCGACGCCGGCATTGTTGAACACCATGTTGACGCGCCCGAAAGACGACTGCACGCTCTCTGCGTAAACCTGGAACGCAGCACGATCTGCCACGTCCAACACCGCGGTCTCCACGGTCGCACGATGCGCGGTACGGCACATGTCCGCCGTCTCCTCGAGATGCACTTCGTCGACGTCGGACAAGGCAAGGCTGGCCCCGCGTTCGGCCAGTTGGAGGGCAAGGGACCGACCGATCCCTGAGGCGGCTCCCGTGACGACTGCGACCTGGGTCGCGTAATTGCCTGCTGTCGAACTACTCACTGTCGGATACTCACTTCTCGATGACCTACGGTTGGATTGTCAGGCGATCTCGTACTCGGCGGGCTCGAAGTCTTTCGTCGCTCGCCAGTACTGCCAGGTGAACCCGGGCCACACCGTACGGTTGACACCTTGCGAGTCCAGATACCAACTCGTACATCCGCCGTTGGTCCACACGCCCTTGGCGAGCTTGTGTTGGATGCTCTTGTTGAAGTGTTCTTGAACCTCGGCCCGCACATCAACACGCTCCGCACCTCGACTGTCGACGGCGTCGATGGCCTTCATGATGTACTTGATCTGCTGCTCGATCATGAACACGACAGAGTTGTGCCCAAGACCCGTGTTAGGTCCGAGCAGGAAGAACAGGTTCGGGAAGCCCTCGGTGGTGATGCCGAGGTGGGTATTGATGCCCGTCCGGTGCCAGTGCGACGGCAAGTCCTCGCCCCGAGCGCCCTTGAGCGCGAGTTGATCGAACCCGTCCGTGACATGGAACCCTGTGGCGTAAATGATCACATCCACAGGGTGTGACACGCCGTCAGGGGTGACGATCGAATCGGCAGTGATCTTTTCGATCCGATCGCTGATCACTGTCGTGTTGGGGGCGGCGAGCGCAGGGTAGTAGTCGTTCGATCCCAGGATGCGCTTGCATCCGATGCGGTAGGACGGCATCAGCTTCCGGCGTAGCTCGGGGTCGGTGATAGAACGCTCGATGTTCCATTTCGCCACCTTTTCGATTGGTCGCATAAGGTTGGAGTGGCCGTTGAGCCCGAAGGCCAGGCTCTCTGCGCCCCAGTAGACCGGCCACCGAGCGAGGCGGCGAGTAATGGGGATCTTGCTGAGCAGCGTCCGAAGTACCGGCGGCACCGCGAAGTTCTTGCGTGGAAGTACCCAAGCCGGGGTTCGCTGGAAGACCGTGAGTGTGCCGGCGTCCTTCTGCACGAACGGCACGAACTGAATCGCGCTGGCACCGGTGCCAATGACGGCCACCCGCTTGCCCTGGAGATCCACCGTGTGGTCCCACTGTGCCGAATGGAACGCCTGACCGGCGAACTCGTCGATTCCGGGGATATTCGGAAAATTCGGGATGTGCAGAGCGCCGACACCGGACACGATGTACTGCGCGACGTACTCCCGGCCCGACTCGGTACGCAGGTGCCACTGAGATTCGGACTCGCTCCAGTATCCGGAGACCAACTTCTGCCCGAAGTGGATCTTCTGAGTGACACCACGCTTGTTGGAGATATCTTTCAGGTACTGCTCGATTTCGGGCTGCGAGGACCACACCTTCGACCAGCTACCGCGACTCTCGAACGAGTAGGAGTACATCAGTGACGGTACGTCGCACGCGCATCCCGGATAGGTGTTGTCGCGCCACGTCCCACCGACGGAGTCGGCCTTTTCTAGAACGATGAAATCACTGTACCCGCGTCGGCGGAGCTGGACGGCCATACCGAGGCCAGAGAAGCCGCTGCCGATGATGAGAACTTTGGTAGTGATGGGCTCGGTTATTCCCGGGTCTGTCGCCGTGGCGGCGGACTTGGCGTTGGAGGACGGCATTGTGAAAATCTCCTGATCGAATGCAGAAAACGGACCCGCACGGCGCGCCGTGACGCGTGGCAGGTGTGGGAATGTCATCCGCCCAAGCCCACGAACCGAGGAATCCGGTCGTGGGGTCGAGGAATGGGCTGTGGGACGCGCGGACCGGGCCGGGCGTGTTAGCGCAGATCGTCGGGCAGGCTGCGCGTTGCGCGCCACATCGCCATCGTGAACTTCCCCTCCATCATTCCGGCCTCGTGGAAGAATCGGATCATCGGCTCGGACATGAACTGCAAGTTGACGCGATAGTTCGGGCTCGTCTGCTGCGCCCACAGGCCGCGCAGACGGCTGATTCCGACATCGGGATATACCTTCGGATTGATGAGCAACGGGTATGCAAAGTTCGCAATGGCCGCCAACGTGCCTCTATGCCAGGCGCGCGAGATGCGTCCGCGACGCTGCATCCCTTCCACCATTTCCAGCCGCGCGAACGTGATGTGACGGGCCTCTTCGAGAACGTGGATCTTCATGAGCTGGCGCAGCTGCGGCTGCATTTTCGGGTCATTCATCGCCTCGCGCTGAGCGCGGTCGAGGATCTCCTCGATGAGCAGAGTCGCGCCGGACACGGACGGGCCGAGAGGCACAAAGTGCAAGATCTTCGCGATGCTCAAGAACCCCTTCGGCAACTTGTACGGTGCCAGGCCCGTCTTGTTGATCAGTCGGGCGAACATCGTCGAGTGACGTGCCTCGTCGCCGATCTCGTTAAGGGCGTAGAGGGACCTTTGATCTGTCAGGGCGCCTTTGGCGGATGTTCGGAGCAGCGCCGAGCTGAGCAGATTCTCCGCGTAGATACCGAAGCTGAGGATGCTGACGATTTCGTGGCGCCCGAGTTCCGCCTTTTGCTCGTCGCTCATTCTCTCCCACAGCTTGGTGCCGTAGAGCGAGACCCGATGCTCTGGCAGGTAGTACTTTCCTTCCTCCCAGGGTGAGTCCCAATCGATGTCGATCTCCGCGTCATAGAATTTTTCGGCCGCCGCCCGCAGCAGTCGGCCGGCAGATCTCTGCATGTCGACGGGCTTGCGGGCGCTGACACGCGCAGCGCCTTCCGTTGAGACGTCGGGCTTGGTCTCCACATTTTGAACGGTCATGTGACACCTCCGTTGCGTTCCGGGCCGAGCTGAGTCTCGACTTCATACCCGTACTCCGGGTACCAGATACTGATAGTGTCTGCGCCAATGCGTTCTTTTGTCAATGTTTGATGTGAAGAAAGTGAGCCTTGCGTGTCTGACGACCACGATCTCGACTACTCCGGCGAGGGCACCTTGGTGTGCCGTGGCAAGGAGATTGCTGTCGGGGTGAAGATCAAAGGCTATTTCCAGCCCCTCAACGGCTTATACACCTGGTACGGAAGGATCGACAAGAATGATGCGCTCCACGCCGCCCTCTCGGGAAGGCGCACGGTTGCCGTCTTTGCGACACCAGAGGGACGCGCCGAGTGCGTCGTGGGCGACCCTGATTTCTGGGACCGCTATCGCATCTCGGGCACGAGCAGACCGCCGTACCACATCCCCACCACGCTCGAGGAAGTTGAGTCGATAGCAGAGAGTGAACATCAGGGTTGACCGACCCGCTTTGCGCCCTGGGGCGTTCCCCAGCATCCAGTCCGATAGCGCCCAGGCGGGTGAAGCAACGCCACCAGACGGCGCGCCGTGTCAGTGAACCGTCCCGGGTTTCTTGCCGCTCCTACGCTTGCAACATCTCCGGGCGGAGAGCCGATTCTTGACTGTGGTAGGCCTTCTCGAATTCGTCTGGTGTGAGGTAGTCGAGGGTGCTGTGGGAGGCGGCGTTGGTTGAACCAGTCGACCCATCCCATCGTGGCGAACTCGACATCGTCGATGGTCTTTAGCGGGCCGTTCAGGAACGGGCCTCTCTTCGATACTCCCTCGGTCTTGAACAACCCAATTGTGCTCTCGGCCAACGCATTGTCTTACACATCCCCGACGCTGCCGATCGGTGCCGCAATCCCCTCGAGCGCAAGCGTTTCCGCGAACGCGATCGACGTGTACTGACCAGGTTCAACCGGTCGACGCAACACCTCAAGGGATGGAGGGTGTTTCGATGGGACGACCACCAGAATGGGCGGCGACGTTGACTGGGCGGGCGGTGATGAAATCTCCGGGTCGTCCGCCGGTACGCCGAGATCTCGAACGCGAGTTCTGGGCGCAGATCGCGTTGGGGTTGACCAGTGAAGACGCGGCACCGCTTGCGGCGTGTCGGGGCCGGTGGGTTCACGGTGGTTCCGTCACGCTGGAGGTATGCCGCCGATTGACTTGGCCCCGCCCACGGGGAGGTATCTGACCTTCACGAACGTGAGGAGATTGCCCTGCTTCGCGCGAACGGTATGAGCATGCGAGATATCGCAGACCAGATCGGGGCGATCACCGTCGACGATCTCGCGAGAACTCCGCCGCAACGCTGCCACCCGCGGCGGCAAGGTCGAGTACCGCACATCAGTGGCGCAATGGAAGCCGATCTTGCGGCAAGGCGACCCAAGGTAGCCAAACTCGTTGAACACGAACCTCTTCGAGAGTACGTACAGGAAGTGCTCTCGGGCGTGATCCGCGACGAAAACGGTGAGGTTGTCGGCCCGTTCGCATCGTGGAAGGGACGCAACAAGGCACGGAGAGCGGACCGACGATGGGCCAGCGCATGAGCCCGGCACAGGTCGCCAACCGCCTGCCGATCGACTTCCCGGACGACGAGTCGATGCGCATTTCCCACGAAGCGATCTACCAATCCCTCTGCATCGAAGGACGTGGAGCGCAGGATAGAGAGTTGGTGGCGTGCCTGCGCACCGGACGAGCATTGCGCGAGCCGAGGGCGCGAGCGAAGAAGCTCCGCACCGGATTCATCACCGATGACGTCACCATCGGCTCGCGGCCAGACGAAGTCGCTGATCGCAAAACGCCAGGGCATTGGGAAGGAGGTCTGATCATCGGGCTGGGCAGGTCCACAGTGGGTACGCTTGTCGAACGCACCAGCAGATTCACCACGTTGCTGCATCTGCCACGTAAGGATGGGTACGGGGATGCGCCCCCGGTGAAGAACGGGCCGGCGTTGTCCGGTTACGGATCGGAGTCGGTGACGTGTAAAGGTTCAACACATCTTTGACGGAACGTCATCGGCACATATCTGACGCTTCACCAGCTTTGGTGATCGTTGGGTGTGCCTTCCCCTCAGCCCCTCGAATCCGATGCCAACATCGCCGAACGACTCACTGTCCAGGTCCGCTTTCCGAGCAATTACCGAGGTCAACGACGGCTCACCGGTCAGCGACGTCGCCGAGCGATTCGGCGTCTCCAGACAGACCGTCACAGCGTGGCGCAAGCGATACGAAAACTCGGGTATCGACGGACTTGTCGACTCGTCGAGACGACCACATGCGAGCCCGAACCGTATCCAGCCCGACATCGAAGCCCTCATCTGCGAGATGCGACGACATCACCGGCGGTGGGGCGCACGCCGCATCTGCTTCGAGCTAAGCAAAGAAATCGGAGACCGAACCCCATCTCGCGCGACCGTCCACCGAACGCTCGTCCGCAACGGCTTGGTCAATCATCAAGAGCAACAACATAAACGAGTCTACAAACGTTGGCAGCGCGAAGCGCCGATGCACCTATGGCAGCTCGACCTCGTCGGCGGAATGTTCCTCGTCGGCGGACGCGAGTGCAAAATGCTGACCGGAATCGACGACCACTCACGATTCATCGTGACCGCAACCGTCCTCGAGCACCCCTCCGGGAACGCAGTATGTGAAGCATTCATCGCTGCCATCCACAAGTGGGGTTCGCCGTTCGAGGTACTCACCGACAACGGGAAGCAATTCACCGGTAAACACACTCGGCCGCTGCCGGCCGAAGTGCTGTTCGAGCGAACATGCCGAGAATTCGGGATCACCGCACGACTGACCCGACGCCATTCACCCACCACAACTGGCAAGATCGAACGATTCCACAGAACCCTTCGTCGTGAATTCCTCGATGAGGCAGGCGCATTCGCCGACATCGCTGCTGCCCAAGCCGCCCTCGACGAATGGGTGCACGCCTACAACACCCTGCGGCCCCACCAGAGTCTGGACATGGCAACACCCGCGAGTTTGTTCCGTGCGCGAGCCCACCACGAGCATCACGACGGAACAACCGACAACGGCCAGTCCGATTCGTCATCAACTCTCACCGCTGCAAGCTCCAGCCTGACAACGGTGGGCCGTGAAAGAAGCAGCAGTGCAATCGAGCTCGACACCCAGGTACCACCGAGCGGCGTGACCAATGTCGCTGGAGCGCAACAATTGTGGATCGGAAGCAACCACGCCGGACGGACCGTCACCCTGTGGATCGACCTGGTCAGCATTCATGTCATCCTCGACGACACCGTGATCAAGACAGTGCGCTCGCGACTGACCCACACCGACCTCGAACGCCTCGCCATGCGCGGCACACGCCAGGGCCGACCATCTCCGGCAACAGCGGCAGTAGACACCGCAGTCCTGCCCACCAAACCGAGACCGATCGAGGTCGACCGAACCGCAGGACGAGACGGAACCGTCATCCTCGCCGGTCACCGACTTCACCTCGGAGCCGACAGAGCGGGAACACGAGTGACGCTGCGAATCGCCTCAGGGCTGATCCACGCCAGTGTCGACAACGTCCTGCTCGCGACACTGCCGAACCCGCTCGATGCCAGCCAGCTCGCGGGTCTGACCGGCGCACGGGAAGCTACGGGAACGTTGCCCGCGCCGCCGCCGGCCGGACCGCAGACCGTACAGCGACGCGTCCCGAAAGACGGCCGGGTCATGGTGACCGGTCAGCTGCTCAAGGTCGGCCGTACCCATGCCGGAACCATCGTGACTGTCGTGGTCGAAGACAACTACTTTCGGGTCCTCGACGGAACCACCGAGCTCGGCGTCTACGCGCGAACCTCAACCAAAGCCATTCGGAACTTCAACGCCCACCGCCCCAGAAGCGGGTAACGATGTGTCGATGACAATCGGTCAAAGATGTCCTGGGCCCATACATGTCAGTCGGTCTGCGATGCACTCCAGGCTGCGATGACACCGCTGCCGGAGCACCTGCGCAGATCGGTGACCTGGGACCGCGGCGGAGCTTGCACGTCATGCGGAGTTGACCGCAGAAACCGGGATCCGTGTGTACTTCTGCGACCCGTACAGCCCCTGGCAGCAGGGAACGAACGAAAACACCAATGGATTGTTGCGACAATACTTTCCGAAGGGAACCGATCTCGCTCGATACCGTCGAAGTGACGTTCAGGCCGTGACGGATGCACTCAACAACCGCCCGCGCAAAACACTTGGGTGGCGAACCCCAGCGGAAGTGCTTGCAGAGCAGATGAACTCGGCTTCACGGCACTGTGTTGCGACGACAGGTTAAATCCGCCCTGACTGCCGGCATCGCTGTGATGGATGAGCCCTGAGCCGACGCGGTGTCCACCGTGATCTCGTCGCCGCAACGCCGTCTTCAGCGCCGTGGTGACCATCGCTGTGTCTTCGACCGTCGGCACGGCGAGGAGGCCTGCAAAATCCCGACATTCCCGATTCTGTCGGTGTTCGACCACTCGCAAACTGTGATCCGTCCCGGCATTTCCGGAGGGCTCACTGCGTGAGTGCCTCCTCCGGATTGAGGGTGCGCGTGCGATCGTAGTGGAGTTGCTCGGCGTGGTCGGGCGTGAGGTCGTGGCAGTAGCTGTGGGGGCGTTCGCGGTTGTAGAACGCGACCCACTGTGCGGTGGCCAACGACAATTCCGCGGCACCGGGGAAGCGAGGGCCGTTGTCGACGAGCTCATTCTTGTAGTCGGCGTTCACCGATTCGGCAAGGGCATTGTCGTAACTGTCGCCGACCGTTCCGATCGACGCCGCGATGCCCTCCTGCGCCAAACGCTGCCCGAATGCGATCGCCGTGTACTGGGATCCAGCGCCACTGTGGTGGATCAGATTACTCAAAGCAGTTACACCAGAACGTTTTCGGGAATCAATCGCGTTAGTGATGGCGGTATCGACGAGGCTGGTGGTCATCTCCGATGCGACCTTCCACCCGACGATCTTCCGGGCGAACACATCGACGACGAACGCCGTGAACGCCCACCCCGACATCGTGCGGCATTAGGTGAAATCGGCGACCCACAGCCGGTTCGGTGCCACCGCGGTGAACCGGCGCTTCACCAGATCCTCGGCCCGCGGGTGGGTCGGATCGGCGACGGTGGTGCGGACCCGCTTTCTTTTTGAGCGCACCGTGCCACCTCATTTCCCGCATCAGTCGTTCGACGGTACATCGAGCTACCTCGATACCGCTGCTGCGCAACATAATCCAGGTCTTCCGCGAACCGAGAACCCGTGCGAGCGGTTGCCGCGTCCGGAGCATGTGAATGGCATCGATGACATGTGCATCGGACAGTATTCGGGCACACGGCACCCGAGTGACATGGTCGTAGTACGTGGACGGGGCGATGTGCATACCGTGCTCGGAGAGCACCGTGCACATCGAGTCGACACCCCAGACAAGACCATCGGCACCCACCCGGTTTCCCTGGTGAGTGCCGATGAAGTCCACAATTATCGGTGTGGCCGGTCGATTTCGGCCGCGAAAAAAGCTGACGCCGCCTTGAGTATCCCGTTGGCCCGTTTGAGTTCGGCGTTCTCCTGACGCAACTTCCTGATGACCTCGGCGTCGGCACGTAACTCGACAGTGCTGCCCGGGCCGTCGACGGGTACCTTCCGAACCCACTGACGAACGGTCTCAGCGGCGCCCACACCGAGCAAATCCGCGGTCTTGCGCATCGCCGCCCACTCGGTATCGCCCTGCGCCACCAACCGAGCCACCATGTCGACGGCATCCTTCTTCAACTCCGCCGAGTACCGCTTCGATCCTGCTGCCATGAGGTTTCATCTTTCCCTGAGACGAACCCTCCGGAAACACCGGGACGGATCACTGACCCGATCGAGGGGGCACCCGCCACCCGAAGAGATCACCCAACTCCTCACCGGCGTCGACCCCGCCGACATCTGCGACCGCGTCGAAGAATGAGTACCGTCCTGCATCTTGCTCTTCGTGGAACTCCTTCTGCGGAGCAGCCGTCTCATTCAGCTGGGCCATAGTCCTGAATCTGCCAGCCCTGGGCGGTTTTCGTCACGACCACCTTCAACAATGTCGGCAGTTCACTCGGTTGTGGATTCTGCACGTTCTGCGTCTTCTGGCTCGCGAAGACCATCACCGTGTATTCTCCGTCGGCGTCACCGGTTTCACCGGTGACGCTGGTGGCCAGAACGCGTCCCGACGCCTGCACCTGGGCCTGCTGGATAATCTGGGTCAGCGTCGGCCGAACCTCGTCGTACCGCTTGACTAGAGCCTCACCCGCGTCCTCTTTGACTGCCGCGAAAAAGGCGTCGGTGTTCTGGTAGCTGTAGGTCAGGGATCTGGTCGTGTAATCCGAGGCGGCCTTCGCCGCGGCGGCCCGTTGCGCGGCGTCGTTTTCCAATACCGACTTCGCTTCGTCGGCCTCGAGGTAGAGGTAGGCGAACACGCCGGCCAGCACAGCGAGCACCACGATCACGGCCGAAACCACCACGGCACGTGATCGCGGCGATGCTGACCAGCGGTGCCCACCTGGCGAGGGGGGGTCGACGTCGCTGTCTCCAGCCCCAGCCGTGGCTACGGCGGACGCGGCTGGGGCGTTTTCGTCCATCAGTAGATCGCCATCCGGCGTCGCTGCGGCCGCGCTGTCCTCGACTTCAGTGGGCTCGGGGTGCGGTTTCGTTCGGTCGTCATTTGTCATGTGGGACCTTCTGTGTAATAACGGTGACAGTCGCTTGCGGACGGGGCGTCACCGTAGTGGCGGCGACACGGTGACGGGGACCTCGGCGCGACCTGGTCGCGACGCCGGGAAAGTCCGGCCGAGGAGGTCGCCGATCGACCCGAAGTCGACGTATGTGTCGGCAACTTTCTCGGTCGCCGGTTTCACCGCCCGGGTGATCGTCAGCAGATCCGGCTGCAGGATCTGAATATAGCCGTTGAGCTTTTCCACAAGCTTCAACACGGGAGGCCACTTGTCGTACGAGGTGGTTGTGAACCTGATGAACGCCCGTTGAATCCGCGCCAGCCCGTTCACGGCGTCAGGGGTGCGTACAGATGCCGTACTGAGGACGTCCCCGGCATCGGCCAAGAGGCCGAGCAGGAACTCGGCGTTGTCTGCGGTCACCCGGACGGACCCATCTTTGCCGACGAAATCGACTACACGGTGCATCATGTCGCCGATCGTGTCGAGGTCGTCCTGCCGTCCGGCGACGGCCTCGGCGACGGTCTTGTTGATGGACTCGATCGATTCCGGGTCGAGCCCATCTGCCACTGCAGCCAACTTTGGCAACACCTGGGGAACCGATTGCGACACGTGCACCGCGTCCGCGGGCACCACGTCTCCGTTATCGAAGTACCCACCGGTTGCCGTGCCCGCGGGCACGAAGTTGATGTACTGTTCCCCCGCGAGCGACAGATTCTGGATAGACATCTCGCTGTCCTGGGGGATCTTGTGGTCGGAATCAATCGTCATCTCGACCTTAATTGCCGAATCCGCGACGTTGATCGAGGACACCTTTCCGACGGGTACCCCCCGCACCATCACCGGCGATGTGTCCAGCAGACCGCCTGAGCTGTCGATGATGGCGGTTAAGGAGTACTCGGAGCGGGTGGGGTTGATGTGTGCCACGCCGACGACGAGGTAGCCGAGCCCTACGACGAACACGACGGCGAGAGCCAGTATCGATATGAGCGTGCTGCTGCGGTTCACGGCATCATTCCGATTGATCTCAACACGGTTATGAAGGATTCGGCGTCACGCCGCGCTAGGTCCCGACCATCGATGGAGATGTCCGAGAGGTTAATGTCGGGCGACCGCACGAATGGAATGAGTTTGTCGCGGATGACGCTCGTTGCCTGCTCCGTGACGGACTTCGAGTAGATGTCGGAGTTGGCGATCGAATCGATCACCGGGGCGATCCCGGCCACTGACTCCTTTATCCGTAAGTACTCCGGATCCACGATCCTGCCCGCGGACACTGCGAAATCACGCAAGTTGGCGATGAGTAACGCGACCTCGATCAGGGAGTAGCCGAGGCCAGAAAAGTTGCGTCCGCCCTTGGTCAGCATCCGGTCGATTCCCGACGGATCGTCCAAGATCACTTTCAGAGTCTGATCCGCCGACCTCAACACTACGTCGAGTTTGTCGGTATTCGAGGAGACCTCCGAGACGGTCTCCAGCGTTGTCTGGTATAGGGCGTCGAATTGCTGCAAGTCCTTGGGGAACGTGGTGTTCAATGTCGAGATCGCGGTGTGGATCTTGTCGAGCTCACCGCCCCCGAGGACATTCGACATCCCGCGCATGACGTCCTCGACATTTGCTGCCGGCTCGGTCCGTGCCAACGGGATCACCGAACCCGACCGCAGCAAGGCACCCGTCGACGGCTCGGCTGGGGGAAGGATGGCAACGTAGATCTCACCAAGGAGAGTGTCCTGACGCAGCTCAGCCCGCGATTCCCCCGGCAGCTGAGTCGTGTTGTCGATGCGAGCTTTCACGACCGCATGCCCGTTCTCGTACGTGACATCTTCGACGAACCCGACGCTGATTCCCCCCGAGAGAACTTTTGCGAGGGCAGGCAAGTTGAGTGCGCTGGTGAACTCCATCTGGATGTCGTAACCGTCCGCGTCGGAGGTCGCTATCGTCGGCGGATTGTCGGCGTTGATCCCACACGATGTCACGAAAACTATCGTTGCCATCAGTGCGACCACCATGGGTCCGAGGCATGCGCGATTGACCGAGATCATCAGGCCCCTCCCCCCATCATCCCTGCGATCGTCCTCGATACATCGCTGGACCCGCAGACTCCGTTTGCCACCGGCGCGGCGCAGCCACCGACCAGGCTTCGCAAAGGCAGCGACACTGCGAACGCCTGCACAATTGACTTGGCATCGGGGTGTTTCACGATGAGGTCTGCCGTGCGGGCTGCGATCGCTACCACCATGTCCGGCTGCTCTCCCATGTCGGCGATGAGCGGAACGGCAGCATCACCGATCGCGAATATCGGGGGACCGAAATCTGTTGCGAACCTCGAGAGGATCGGAACGAACGTCCCCGCGTACTCGACTGCCGAGCCGAAGGTCTGGCCGAACGCGATGATGACCTCGATGGCACCTACGAAGTTGTCGAAGAGGGCGGTCACCTCTTTGTCGTTCTCGGTTGCCACCCCCGTCAGTGCGGCGAGGTTCCCGACGATGCTGCGAATCTGCATATCCCGCTTTGCCGGGTCGTCGATGAGCGTGGCTGAGTCCTTGATGATCCCGGCCACGTCACCCTGCGTTCCTTCTAGATTGCGGGAGACGAGCTCGAGGGACTGCAAGATCGCGTCGGTGTTCCTGCCGTTGTCCTTGACCAGGTCCTCGGACAAGTTGCTGATCGAGTCGAGCGTCTGACTGATTCCCAGCGGGGTTCTCGTCTTACTCAACGGAATGCACTGATCCGTCTCGTATCGGGCTCCATCAGAGTACGGCTTGGTGAACTCGATTTGACGTTCGGTCACGATGGATGTCGACACCAGAGTCGCGCCGACGTCGGCGGGCAGCGGAACGCTCTTGTCGATCCGCATGTCGATCCTTACACCGGACTGATCACTATTCTGGTGCACCCCGACGACGCTGCCTATCTTCTTGCCGAGCATGGCTACTGTGTTGCCTTCGAAGAGGCCCGATGCGTCGGTGAACTCGGCACACAGGGAGCGCGTGTCGTCGGACACCCTCCCCCCTATTTCCACACTAGCGACCACCACAACCACCACGGCGATCAGGAGCAACAGTCTTCGGATCCATGTAGTCAACATTTGTCGTCACCACTCGGAATGCACACACGAACCTCTGGTTCTGTGGTAGTCGACGCACCGACCGGCGCCTGGAGGAGGACGCCGAGGCGCTGAGTGATCTGATCAACCTGGGCCAGGGCATCGGAGTAGCCTGGCAGCTCTGACGACACCTTGTCGAGGAGCGTCTTGTATTGTTGGACAGACGGTTCGATTCCATCGCTGTAAGCCACGAGCGGCCTCGTGAGAAGTTTGAACAGACGACTGAGAAGGTCGAACCCGCCGCGGACGTTATCGATATCAGGTCCCAGCGTACTGGCAAGGAAGCTGAGTTGACGGAGAAAGTCGACCAGCACCTGTTTTTGATCGGCGAAAGCGTTGACGTATTCATCGGATAGAGCGACCGCTTTGTCGAGCTGACCGTACTGTCGCTCTAAGAGTTCCATCAAACTGCTGGTGTTCCTCAGTGCGTCGGGAATGTTTGTGTTGCCGTCGGAGAACGCATTCTGCAGCAGCGACGCAGTCTGACGGAGATCGACGCCCTTTACATCGCGGAACACCGGCGTCGTCGTCTCGAGCGTGTCCGAAATGTCGTAAGTACTCGATGTCTGAACAAGGGGGATCGCCCCCGACAGCGAGGTCGGTCCTGACCCTGGGTCCAGATCGAGAACTCGCCCGCCGATCGGCGTGATCAGGCGAACCGCTGCGGTGGCATCCGAACGGACTGGCACTGAGTCGTCGAGTCGAAATTCGACTGTGATAAACGTTCCCGCGAGGTCCACCGACGACACCGTTCCCTGTCTTATCCCCGCTATACGCACCTGATCACCCGACTCCAGCCCTCCGGTGTTGACCAGTTGAGCCGAGTACACCTTTTGGCCGGGCGGTGCGATATACACGGTCCCGGCGATTACCAGACCGACCACCACGGTCACCACCACCACAGCGGCGACGATGAGGTCGCGTCTGCGTTCGGACTGGTGATGCGGTCGATTTCGACTGAACAACCTCACTTACACACCACCAATCGTTGCCCCATAAGCGCAATCGTGGCTGTATCCGGCAGGGGCAGAAGGCCTTTCGAACATCGTGCCTCACTCGGCGTGGAATTCGTCGAAGCGTTCAGCGAGTCCATAAGGGGCTTGAGCAGTATCGCGCCATTCAGCAGCCCCTCCAACTCCCCGGGTTCTCGCGCCAGACGCTGATAGATCGTCGCGAAACTCTGGTCGTACGTTGAGTCAAGTTGCTCCCCGGCGATGACAGTTTTCTCCATGGACCGGTTGACCTCGCCCAGCGACTCCCGCAACCGGTCACTCACGCGGCTGAAGGCGTCGACGATCGATCCCAGCTGGTCGACGAGTTCGACCAGCTGCGCCGAGCGGCCTTCGAGTTGGTCGGAGACCTGGCCGAGACTCGTCACGATATTCGTGATGATCTCAGACCGCTGGTCCCCGTAGGCGGTGATGTTGGCGACCTGCTCCAGAACAGGCGATATACCCCTCCCATCACCTTGAGCAACGCGCAACAAGTTGGACTGCAGTTCATTGATCTCGTCGGCGTTAAGCGTGTCGAACACCGGCTTGAACCCGTTGAACAAGGTGGACACATCAAATGAGGGAACGGTCTTGTCGAGTGCCACCTGTGTGAGCGCCGCCCCCTGTGTCTTTCCCTGTGCCGCACCGATCAATTCGACATATCGCTGTCCGAGAAGATTCTGATAACGCACGGCGGCGGTGGTGCTCGACGTGATCGCGACGTCGTTGTTCAGTTGGAAATGAACGACCGCGGTGGGCCCTTTCAGGCCGATCGCCGTCACATAACCGACCTTTACTCCCGCCAAACGCACACCGTCGCGAGGCTTGAGCCCAGATGCATCGGAGAAGACCGCAGACCGTTCAGAACTCGCTCCGTCCGAGCTGGGTTCGAGGATGGCGATGATCACGTAGGTGAGAACGCCGATGACTGCGGCGAACGCGACGATCTTGACGATGGTGGGAATTAACGACTTGAGCTTCATCTTCTTGGTCCTCCTGCTGCAAGCGCGCTCTGCAGCGCAGGTGACGTCTGCACTACCAGGGCGACCTGAAGTTGTACTCGCTCGCCGACTTGCGGCGTGGCGTTGTCGATGCTGTCCAGGATCTGCGGGATGGTGTAAATGGTCTGCGCGAGTCCCGATGCCGATCTGGCGACCGGCCTCGCCAGATCGAGGCCGACGTCCAGTACCGAACTCAACGCCGGGTAGTTTTCGCTCAACAGTCCTCCCAGTCCCCCGAACAGAACCGCGCCGGTGCTGTTGAGGTTGCCTGTGGCCTGATTGATGGCCTCGTCGGTGGCGAAGAAGTCAGCGACGTCGACGTTTATGAGGATGCCCGGAACGAACGGCGTCATGAAGTCGGCAACGCCCTGGGACAGGTCTGCCGCGATCGCCAAATCCTGGCCCACTGGCCGCTGTTGAACGTCCCGAGTGAGCTGCGCGATCTGGAACATGAGCTGGCCGGCATCGGCAAACGTTTGGGAATCATCGACGACAAACTTCACCACAGAATTGAACGCCGGCTGATCGAGAGCATCGACCAGCTTCGAGAGTTTTCGAATCAGGGTCGATACCGAAGTGTGTTCGGACTGCAGCTTGCTCACATAGACGCTGCCGCCATCACGGATGAGGACTCCCCGCCCGGGGTCGACAATCTCCAGTGCCGTCGGCCCCAGCGCGCTGGCGGACGTGTAATTCACGGCCATGCCCTGACGCAACCGGATGTCGTCGTTCACTCCGGTGAGCTCGATTTTCACATTTACACTTTGGTCGCGCCCCGACACCGAGGACACCTTGCCCACCGTGAAGCCCCGATACTTCACCTCCGATCCGCCCTTCAACCCGTCACCAACCGCGTCGGTGGTGATCGTCACTGTCGTGTTGTCTTCATATTTTCCGGTCGCGTTGCCCGCCAGAAGATAGCCGGCAACCGTCACTACGACGAGAACCCCGATCCCGCGCAGGGTCAAGTTCGCCAGTGAGGGCGCGCGTCCTGATGGATCTTGAAATACAGCCACTTGAACTCCTAGCCCGAAATCTTGACGCCCGAATCGAAACCCCACATCAACAGGGTTAAGATCATGTCCTCCACGACGATGATGATGAGACTGCTGCGGATCGCTCGACCAGACGCGCGGCCGACGCCTTCTGCTCCGCCGCTGGCGTAGTAACCCTGGTAGCTGTGGATGATGACGACCGACACCACGAAAACGAGGACCTTGATTACTGAGAACGCCAAATCCTGCGGTTTGAGGAACGCATCGAAATAGAAGTCATAGGTGCCACCCGACTGGCCGTGTAAAAGGATGACGACCAGCTTGGCCGCGCCGAAACTGAGTATCAGCGTTACGATGTAGAGGGGGATGATGGTAGTGATCGCCGCGACCACACGCGTGCTGACGATGTACGGAATCGGCCGCACCGCCATCGACTCGAGCGCATCGATCTCTTCGGCGATACGCATCGAACCTATTTCCGCAGTGAGGCGACAGCCGGCCTGGGCTGCGAAACCGATCGCGGCGATCATCGGTGCCAACTCTCGAGTGTTGGCGTATGACGAAATGAATCCCGTAAGAGACCCCATCCCGACCAGGTCTAGCGAGGCGTAGCCCTGGATGCCGATGGACGCCCCGACAGCCATTCCGAGAATCACAAGCACGATCGCGGTACCCCCGCCGACCAGTACAGCGCCTCGTCCCCAGGCAAACTCCTGTATGAATAAAAACGTCTGTCGTCGATAGGTGGTTGCGACGTGCCGAATTCCGGCGACGGTGTCGATGGTGAATGTTGTAATGTGCCCGAGCTGCGCGGGGACCTCAGCGAGGGGTGTCACAGCACGCACGATCGGACGAGTAACAAAACTATAACGGGTGGATGGTACTGCGGTCACGTGTTCTCCGTCATCCGATGGTCTGCGGGACGAACATGATGGTCAGTTGGGTGATGAACACGTTGATGACGAAGCACGCCACTACCCCTAGGACCACGGTGGCGTTGACAGATGTGGCCACACCTTTGGGGCCACCTTTCGTGGACAGGCCCCGATGACACGCGATTGTCACGACCACGAGACCGAACACCACTGACTTGATCAGCGCTACAAGGATGTCCGCCGATGATGCGAACGATGCGAACGATGCGACGTAGCTCCCCGGCGTGATGCCCTGGACGTTGACGCTAAGGATGTAGCCGGCCACGAGACCGGTAAACACGATGAGCATGCATAACATCGGAGCGACGATGAGAACCGCGACGAATCGAGGTGCGACGAGTCGACGTGTCGAATTTAGTCCGAGCGTCTCCATGGCATCGATTTCTTCACGGACGGTGCGTGCGCCAAGGTCAGAGGCGATGGCCGACCCTGCCGCACCACCGAGCAGGAGCGCGGTGACGATCGGTGCCCCCTGCTGAATGATCCCGAGTCCACCGGCGGCTCCGGCGATAGATGTGGCCCCGACCTGCTGGGTTAGACTTCCGACCTGCACCGAGACGATAACGCCGAACGGGATCGCGACCAGGATCGCTGGCAACGTCGTTACGGTGATGACGAACCACGTCTGTGTGACAAACTCCCGAAACGGAAACCGTCCGGTGACAATATCGCGCACGGCCCACCGCAATGCCTGGCCGGCGAGGGCAATCGAATTTCCAAAGGTCACAAGACTGGCTGTCGCTCGACCAGCAATTTCTGTATAGATACCGGTCTCTCCTCTTCTGTCTGCGCAGCTCGTCGCGATAAGGTGTTCGCACAGTATCAGGTACGTGCAGTACCTGGTACATGGTTTCGGGTAATCCCCGTCGGATTAATCACCTGAGAGGTTGGCGTGTCCCCAAGTGAACGGAGCCATCTCGATTTAGAGCCTTGACCCGGATCGAGCCGGGAGCGATCTTCCACGGGTAAGTCCCGTGGGGTGGTGGACATTCGGTGAGGCGGCGTAGCCGCAGCTCGGGCGTGTCGTACCCGTGTTGTGGGTGGGCCATCGCGTA
>NZ_LVCU01000472.1:0-685 GCF_001647185.1 Rhodococcus sp. EPR-147 | reverse complement strand
GGCCGCATTACGGCGGGATCGTCGAACGCATCATTGGCACCGTCATGACCCAGGTCCACGAACTCCCCGGCACCACGTTCTCGAACCCAACGCAGCGGGGCAGATACGACTCAGAGGGCACGGCAGCCCTGACGCTACGAGAATTGGAACGCTGGCTGATCCTCGCGGTCGCGGCGTACCACGCGGACGTGCACACCGGCCTGAGCCGGAGCCCCGCTGCGCAGTGGATCAGCAGCACCGACGCCGATACTGCTCGATCGACGTCGACAGTGGTGGGCGAGACCGCATTCCTGGTGGACTTCCTTCCCGTCATCCGGCGTCGCCTGACCCGGACAGGGTTCGTCATCGACCACATCCAGTACTTCTCGAACGCTCTGAAACCGTGGATCGCTAGGCGAGAGAAGTTGGGTCAGTTCGTGATCCGGCGTGATCCACGAGATCTGAGCAGGGTGTGGGTCCTGGACCCCGACAGCGGCGGCGGGTATGTCGAGGTGCCGTACCGGACGATGTCACATCCGGCGGTGACATCGTGGGAACACCGGGCAGCGGTGGTGCGTCTTCGAGAGCACGGCCGAGCAACTATCGACGAACACGCTCTGTTCGCGATGATCGAGAAGATGCGTCAGGTAGCCACGTCGGCAGAGCGGGACACCAAACGAGCCCGACGTAATCGCACTCGCCGTGC
>NZ_LVCU01000471.1:0-715 GCF_001647185.1 Rhodococcus sp. EPR-147 | reverse complement strand
GTCCGCAGCGAGTTCCTGCACCAGCTCCAGAAGGGCCAGGTCCGCAAGGGCGTCGTGTCCTCCATCGTCAACTTCGGTGCCTTCGTGGACCTGGGTGGCGTCGACGGACTCGTGCACGTCTCCGAGCTGTCCTGGAAGCACATCGATCACCCGTCCGAGGTTGTCGAGGTCGGCACCGAGGTCACCGTCGAGGTTCTCGACGTCGACCTGGACCGCGAGCGTGTTTCGCTGTCGCTCAAGGCAACTCAGGAAGATCCGTGGCGCCAGTTCGCTCGCACCCACGCGATCGGCCAGATCGTGCCCGGCAAGGTCACCAAGCTCGTTCCCTTCGGTGCATTCGTGCGCGTCGAAGAGGGCATCGAGGGCCTCGTGCACATCTCCGAGCTGGCCGAGCGCCACGTGGAGGTTCCGGACCAGGTCGTGGGTGTCGGCGACGACGCACTCGTCAAGGTCATCGACATCGATCTCGAGCGTCGCCGGATTTCGTTGAGCCTCAAGCAGGCCAACGAGGACTACGCAGAAGAGTTCGATCCGTCCAAGTACGGCATGGCCGACTCGTACGACGAGGGTGGCAACTACATCTTCCCCGAGGGCTTCGACTCCGAGACCAACGAATGGCTCGAAGGTTACGAGAAGCAGCGTGAAGAGTGGGAAGGTCGCTACGCCGAGGCGGAGCGTCGCCACAAGATGCACACCGCTCAGATGGAGAAGACGG
>NZ_LVCU01000470.1:0-1081 GCF_001647185.1 Rhodococcus sp. EPR-147 | reverse complement strand
CGGATCAGGAGTGTCGCCCGGGGTCCTGCTCGGTCTGGGGTCTGCTCACCGTCGGTGGCGCAGCGAGCCGACAGGGCGAGCACAGGACCAAACCGGGGGCGGACTGCACGACCGCCTCCGATTCGGGCGTGTTCGATCAGACTGTTTCGAGGTTGCGTGCGGACCAGGCGGCGTAGCTGCCCTCGAGTTCGACAACTCGGTAGCCGGCGCGACGCAGGGCGCTGGCTGCGACCGCGTTACGGACGCCGCTCTGGCAGTAGGTCACGATCGGACCGCCCGTGGGCAGTCCGTCGAGGTTCCACAGCAATCGCCCACCGCTGAGCTGTTCGGAGCCAGGTATGTGGCCGTCGGCGTGTTCGGTTTTGTTGCGCACGTCCAGCACCATTGCCGAGTCGAACGAATCCAGCTCGTCCGCACCGATCGTCTCGGGTGTCGTCATGGGAAATCCTCGTAGACTTGTGACGTACCCGGTCACCGTATCGATGCCGACCCGCAGCAGGTGATCACGTAGCTCGTCGGCGACGGCGCGGTCCTCGGCAAGCACCACCAGTGGAGTGTCCTCTCGTTCGGGGTCGTAGACCCAGGCACCGAACGAGGCTGCCTTGCCGATACCGGGGATGTTGAGCGCTCCGGGGACAGCGCCGGCGTGCACCTCATATTGGCCGCGGGTGTCGAGGAGGACGACCTCGTCGGAGTCGAGGGCGCGTGCCAATTCGGTGGAGTCGTACTCGTGCAGTGGAGAGAGTGGCCCGAGAACGACCGGGCCCTGCTTGTTCTGACGCTTCATCCGGCCGAAGTAGGCGTGTGCATCCGGTTGGCCGTCGAGCATCTCATCGACGAAGCCCTGCTCGTCGTCGCGCTCGACATACCCGGCCCACCAAGCGAAACGACGTTCGTAGCCGACGCTGGTCGACGGCAACGCGCCGAGAGCTTTTCCGCAGGCACTGCCCGAACCGTGACCCGGAAAGACCTGGATATGATCTGGCTGCGTGACGAACGACCGCTTCAGACTGCGGAAGATCTGTTTGGCACCCTCGAAACGGGTGTCGACACCGTCGGCAGCTTCGTCGAGTAGGTCCGG
>NZ_LVCU01000469.1:0-1120 GCF_001647185.1 Rhodococcus sp. EPR-147 | reverse complement strand
TAGACGGTATGGAGGTCTTGGCTGGGGCCCCTCCGCATGTAAGCGTGGGTTGCCGACAGGAGTGGGTCCTGGCCGGTAGAGCCACAGATGTGGGAGGCCCCAGTGAAGAATCATCGTACGAGTGTTGGTTTGGATGTGCACGCACGATCGGTGGTGGCGTGCGGTTTGGATGGCGAGACGGGCGAGTTGTTCGAGCGTCGCATGTCGCCTGATCACAAAGAAATCCTGGAGTGGATTCGTTCGCTGCCAGGACTGGTGCATGTCGTCTACGAGGCGGGCCCGACCGGTTTCGGTCTGGCCCGTTTTCTGTTGGCCGCCGGTGTCGATTGTGTGGTGGCGGCACCGTCGAAAATTCAGCGTCCCCCTGGTGACCGCATCAAGACCGATGCCCGTGATGCCCGGCATTTGGCTCGGTTGCTTCATTTGAGTTCTATTGTGCCGGTTCTGATTCCGAGTACCGAGCAGGAGTCCGCTCGTGATCTGGTGCGAGCAAGGGAGGACTGCCGCGGCGATCTGGTGTCCGCACAGCATCGCCTGACACATGTGCTGCTGCGTCAAGGGATCATCTACAGCGGCGGCAAACCCTGGACCGCAGCCCACGATCTGTGGTTACGTCGCCAGCGGTTCGATTCACGTGCACTGCAGATCACCTACGACACCGCCTACGAGACCGTCATCGCCACCACCGAACGCCGGAATCGTCTCGATACCGCCATCGCGGACATGGCTGCGCATTCGTCGTTCACTCCGGTGGTGACCCGGCTGGGGTGCCTTCGTGGGGTGGCGACGTTGACAGCGTTCGGTTTGGCGACGGAGATCGGTGAGTGGGACCGGTTGACCGGCCGCTCGATCGGTGCGTTCGTCGGGTTGATCCCGACCGAGCATTCTTCCGGTGAATCCCGGTCGCAGGGCGGTGTCAGCAAAACCGGCAATGCTCACGTACGCCGACTGCTGGTCGAGGCTGCCTGGCATCATCGCAAGCCGTATCGGCCGGGGCGTGAACTGGTGGCACGGTGGAAGGCGTCGACTCCCAAAGCCAAAGCGCGAGGACATCAAGCGAACCGGCGGCTGCACGCACGGTGGGAACATTTCGACGAACGCGGTAAACGTGCGGTGGTCG
>NZ_LVCU01000467.1:0-1372 GCF_001647185.1 Rhodococcus sp. EPR-147 | reverse complement strand
CGTGACGAACGACCGCTTCAGACTGCGGAAGATCTGTTTGGCACCCTCGAAACGGGTGTCGACACCGTCGGCAGCTTCGTCGAGTAGGTCCGGATCATCGAGATCACTCCTGCGAGCTGACCCTGCGCACGCCGCAAACGGTTCAATACCAATGCGATGCTTACGGTGTCACCAGTCATGTCGTTCAGTCCTTCGTTCGATGAAACTCCAGTTTACCCCTAGCGGTAAGGGTGGTCGAGGTGGCCGAAGCTGGACGGTGGCCTCGGTGCGGATGTCGCGGCCCATGGGCTGGAGAGGCCGGGTCAGTCATCGTTGCACCGAGGGGTCGGGGCCACCCGTGACCTGTCGTAGTCGCCCATTGATGGGCTATACCGGTAGGGGTATACGGAAGACCGCGTCGCCGCCGACCTCAGGTTCACTTAAGACTCGACCGCTATCGTCGGCACCACCGCACCACCGCACCGGAAGGACAACCACTGATGACACTCACCATTGGCGACACCGCCCCCGATTTCCACGCCCAAACCACCCAGGGTCCGATCAACTTCCACGAGTGGATCGGTGAAAGCTGGGCAGTTCTGTTCTCCCACCCCCGCGATTTCACCCCGGTGTGCACGACCGAACTCGGTTACATGGCCACGATCAAACCCGAATTCGACCAACGCAACACCAAGATCATCGGGTTGTCAGTCGACCCACTCGACAACCACGTCGCATGGGCCGACGACATCGCCGAAACACAAGGTACCGCGCCCAACTATCCGATGATTTCCGACAACGACTACACCATTTCGAAGGCCTACGGGATGCTACCCGCCGAAATCGCCGGCGACCCGACCAGTCACACTCCGGCCGAGATGGCGACGCTGCGCAATGTCTTCGTCATCGGCCCCGATAAGACGATCAAGTTGGTGCTCATTTACCCGATGACCACCGGCCGCAACTTCGACGAGGTGCTGCGTGTAATCGACTCGCTACAACTCACTGCCGCGCACAAGGTGGCCACCCCCGCCCAGTGGAATAGAGGTGGCGACGTGATCATTGCCGGCTCGGTCAGCGACGAGGATGCTAAAAAGATCTATCCGGATGGCTGGACTGCCCCTCGCCCCTACTTGCGCATCGTTGCCGACCCCACCCAAGGCTGAGGGCGACGCCCACGGGCATGCTGAACCGTCCTGGATCTGACGGAGACCTGGTTCGAGCCACTTGGCGGTCGGAGGTGTCGGTCGAGATTGCTGACGGTGCTCGTTCTCATAGGGGTCGCGGTGGGCCGAATATCACCAGGGACACCAGTAGTCCGGTCATCATCGTGACCGCGAACACGAGCACCCACCGCTGCGCGGGGTCGTATCCGACCTGGAGGTTCGCGAAT
>NZ_LVCU01000466.1:0-1469 GCF_001647185.1 Rhodococcus sp. EPR-147 | reverse complement strand
GGTGCGGTGGGTGTTGCTGGTGTCGGTGGTGTTGCGGTGGTGTCGGGGTCGCGGTCTGTTTCGTATGGTGAGTTGGATGCGGCGTCGTCGCGGTTGGCGCGGATGTTGATGTCGTGTGGGGTGGGTCCGGGGTCGTTCGTGGCGTTGGCGTTGTCGCGGTCGGTGGAGTCTGTGGTGGCGGTGTGGGCGGTGGCGAAGGCCGGTGGTGCGTTCTTGCCGGTGGATCCGAATTATCCGGTGGATCGGATCGAGCACATGTTGGTCGATTCGGGTGCTGTGGTGGGTGTGACGTTGGGTGCGGATGTGGGTGCGCTCTCGGGTGTGGGTGGGGTGTCGTGGGTGGTGCTCGATGATCCGGATGTGGTGGCGGATCTGGCGTTTCGGTCGTCTGCTCCGGTGTTGGATGTGGAGCGTTCGGGTGTGTTGCGGCTCGATGATGCGGCGTATCTGATTTACACGTCGGGGTCGACGGGTGTGCCCAAGGGTGTGGTGGTCACTCATCGTGGTGTGGGGAACTTGGCTGCCGAGGAGCGGGTTCGGTTCGGTGTGGGTCCCTCGTCGCGGGTGTTGGCGTTCGCGTCGCCGAGTTTCGATGCGTCGATTCTCGAGTTCGTGTTGGCGTTCTCGGGTGGGGCGACGATGGTGATCGCTCCGCCGTTGGTGTTCGGTGGGGTGGAGTTGGCGTCGTTGCTGGCCGAGGAGCGGGTGTCGCATGCGTTCGTCACGCCTGCGGCGTTGGCGTCGGTGGATCCGGTGGGGTTGGAGTCGGTCGAGGTGGTGGTGACCGGTGGTGATGTGTGTGCGCCGGAGTTGGTGGCGCGGTGGGCGCCGGGTCGGCGGATGTTCAATGCGTACGGTCCGACGGAGGCGACGATTTTTTCGTCGATCTCGTCGGCGTTGGTGGTGGGGGAGTCGGTCGATATCGGTTCGCCGACGATCGGTTTCGCTGAGGTGGTGTTGGATTCGCGGTTGAATCCGGTGCCCGTGGGTGTGGTGGGTGAGTTGTATCTGGCGGGTCCGGCGTTGGCTCGTGGGTATCACGCGCGGTTGGGTTTGACGGCGGAGCGGTTCGTGGCCGATCCGTTCGGTGGTGCGGGTTCGCGGATGTATCGCACCGGTGATGTGGTGCGGTGGAATGCCTCGGGTGCGTTGGAGTATGTGGGGCGTAGCGATTTTCAGGTGAAGGTGCGTGGTTTCCGGATCGAGTTGGGTGAGATCGATTCGGTGTTGGCTGCGGTGTCGGGTGTCGATTTCGTGGTCACCATCGGACGTGAGTCTGCTGCCGGGGCAACGGTGTTGGTCTCGTATGTGTTGCCGGTGGCCGGTACGGTCCTCGAGGTCGATGCGTTGCGTGAGCATGCCGGTTCGATGCTGCCTGCGCACATGGTGCCCTCTGCGTTCGTGATGTTGGAGTCCATTCCTCTGACTCCGGCAGGCAAACTCGACCGCACCGCACTCCCCGAACCCGA
>NZ_LVCU01000465.1:0-1474 GCF_001647185.1 Rhodococcus sp. EPR-147 | reverse complement strand
GATAGTGCCCCATGGGGTGGTGTAATTCGGATCGGTGAACCATCCGGTTCATGATCAACGAGTTGTGTTGTATGTTAGGCGCTTTCGAGCTGAGGTGTCAACGACTCAGCGGTCGTGTCGGTTGATACTGCAGCGCGTTCCTTCCTGGCGATGACGACCCTCAGCTCGTCCATCGACACGTCGGAGACGTAGCGGCGGGTCACTTGCCACTCGTCGTGCGCTTCGATCACCACCGCGGTCGCCAGGCGCAGGAACGCCGCCGGGTTGGGGAAGATCTCCACGACATCGGCGCGGCGTTTGATCTCCTTGTTGAGTCGTTCGATCGGATTGTTCGACCAGATTTTCTGCCAATGCGACTTCGGGAACGCACGGAACGCGAGCACATCTTCCTTCGCACCGTCCATCATCGCCGACACCTTCGGAAACGACCCGGCGAGCGTCTGCGCGACCTGATCCCACTGCGCTGCAACAGCATCCGGCTCGGTGTGCGCGAAGATCGTCTTGATCGCCGCCATCACCGGAGGCACCTGCTTCGACGACACCGCGGAAGTGACGTTCCGCATGAAATGCACCCGGCAACGCTGCCACGACGCCCCGGTGAACTGCTGCGCCACAGCAGCTTTCAAACCGGCATGCGCATCGGAGATCACCAGATGCACCCCCGACAGCCCCCGCGCCTTGAGCCCGATCAGGAACTCCCGCCAGAAATCGAACGACTCACTGTCCCCGACCGCGGTGCCCAACACTTCACGGGTGCCGTCGATCGACACCCCGGTCGCGACGACGAGCGCATGCGAGACCACATGCGCCCCGATCCGCACCTTGCAATACGTCGCGTCGAGGAAGACGTACGGAAACGTGGTGTGGGTCAACGTTCGCTCACGAAACCGCGCGATCTCCGTATCGAGCCCTTGGCAAATTCTCGACACAGTCGACTTCGAGACGCCCGAGTCAACACCCAACGCTGCGACGAGGTCGTCGACGTTGCGGGTCGACACTCCGTGCACGTAGGCCTCCATGATCACCGCGTACAACGCCTGATCGATGCGTCGGCGACGCTCGAGCAGGCTGGGGAAGAACGACCCTGTGCGCAGCTTCGGGATCTGGATCTCGACGTCTCCGCTGGTCGTCGACACCGTCTTCGAGCGGGTGCCGTTCCGGTAGTTCGTGCGCTCGGCCGTCCGCTCGTAGCGGCCGGCACCGAGGACCTCGGTCGCTTCGGCGTCGATCAGCGCCTGCAGGCCGGCGCGGATCAGCTCGGCGAACACCGACGCCGGGTCTGCACCCTTGAGTGCATCGAGCTGGGTGATCAGGGCAGAATGGTCGTGGGTCATCGCGTGGTCCTTTGGTCGAGTCACTGTGAGAGGTAACTCGTTCATCACTACGCGATGGCCCACCCACAACACGGGTACGACACGCCCGAGCTGCGGCTACGCCGCCTCACCGAATGTCCACCACCCCACGGGACTTACCC
>NZ_LVCU01000464.1:0-1524 GCF_001647185.1 Rhodococcus sp. EPR-147 | reverse complement strand
ACGACGCTCCCCTACCCACCCACACACCTGCACACAAATCCGCAGACTTGCATGGGGCTGTTGTGTGAGTGCCGCAGCTTCGGTGGTGTACTTGAGCCCCGCTACATTGTCGGCGCAGGATCACTTGACCAGTGAGCTATTACGCACTCTTTCAAGGGTGGCTGCTTCTAAGCCAACCTCCTGGTTGTCTTCGCGACCCCACATCCTTTTCCACTTAGTACACGCTTAGGGACCTTAGCTGGCGATCTGGGCTGTTTCCCTCTCGACTACGAACCTTATCGCCCGCAGTCTCACTGCCACGCTCTCACTCACCGGCATTCGGAGTTTGGCTGATTTCGGTAAGCTTGTAGGCCCCCTAGACCATCCAGTAGCTCTACCTCCGGTGAGAAACACGTGACGCTGCACCTAAATGCATTTCGGGGAGAACCAGCTATCACGGAGTTTGATTGGCCTTTCACCCCTACCCACAACTCATCCCCTCAGTTTTCAACCTAAGTGGGTTCGGTCCTCCACGACGTCTTACCGTCGCTTCAACCTGGCCATGGGTAGATCACTCCGCTTCGGGTCTAGAACACGCCACTACACACCATACGGTGATACGCCCTATTCGGACTCGCTTTCGCTACGGCTACCCCACACGGGTTAACCTCGCGACATGCCACTAACTCGCAGGCTCATTCTTCAAAAGGCACGCCATCACCAGCAACAGTAAACTGTTCACCAGCTTTGACGGATTGTAAGCGCACGGTTTCAGGTACTATTTCACTCCCCTCCCGGGGTACTTTTCACCTTTCCCTCACGGTACTAGTCCGCTATCGGTCACCAGGGAGTATTCAGGCTTATCGGGTGGTCCCGACAGATTCACAGCAGATTTCACGGGCCCGCTGCTACTTGGGTATTCGCAACGACAGTTGCAGTGTTTTCGTCTACGGGACTCTCACCCTCTACGACAGGCCGTTCCAGACCACTTCGACTAACACCACAATTTCTCACTGTCGGCCGATCCGGCAGAATCGACAATGCAAACCCCACAACCCTCCATACGCAACCCCTGCCGGGTATCACACGCACAAAGTTTGGCCTCATCCGCTTTCGCTCGCCACTACTCACGGAATCACTGTTGTTTTCTCTTCCTGTGGGTACTGAGATGTTTCACTTCCCCACGTTCCCTCCACACACCCTATATATTCAGGTGCAGGTAACACGACATCACTCGTGCTGGGTTTCCCCATTCGGACACCCTCGGATCACAGCTCGGTTGACAGCTCCCCGAGGCTTATCGCAGCCTCCTACGTCCTTCATCGGCTCCTGGTGCCAAGGCATCCACCGTACGCTCTTCATTACTTACAACAAAGATGCTCGCGTCCACTGTGCAATTCTCAAACAACACACAACCAAGAAACCACACGTGCTACCAGCCACCACCGAAGCGATGCGATGTAAACACAATCTCTTGCTCGTATATGTCTTGCCTAGAAAGAAACACTCGCGTGTTCTCTCAGGACCCAACAGTGCATCGATATA
>NZ_LVCU01000463.1:0-1929 GCF_001647185.1 Rhodococcus sp. EPR-147 | reverse complement strand
TCCCCCACATACTGGTTGGGGGTGGTGTTTCGTTCTTGGACCTGTATTCGGTTGTGCTTGCTGAACAACTACTCGTGTGTTGTTTCAGATATTGCACAGTGGACGCGTAGCTTCTTTGTGGTAAGTCCTCGGCCTATTAGTACCAGTCACCTGCATCGGTTACCCGACTTCCAGTTCTGGCCTATCAACCCGGTGGTCTGCCGGGGGCCTTACCCCCTCGAGGGGGTGAGAAACCTCATCTTGGAACAGGCTTCCCGCTTAGATGCTTTCAGCGGTTATCCCTTCCGAACGTAGCCAACCAGCGGTGCTCCTGGTGGAACAACTGGCACACCAGAGGTTCGTCCGTCCCGGTCCTCTCGTACTAGGGACAGCCTTCCTCAAGTTTCTTACGCGCGCGGCGGATAGAGACCGAACTGTCTCACGACGTTCTAAACCCAGCTCGCGTGCCGCTTTAATGGGCGAACAGCCCAACCCTTGGGACCTACTCCAGCCCCAGGATGCGACGAGCCGACATCGAGGTGCCAAACCATCCCGTCGATATGGACTCTTGGGGAAGATCAGCCTGTTATCCCCGGGGTACCTTTTATCCGTTGAGCGACACCGCTTCCACTTGCCGGTGCCGGATCACTAGTCCCGACTTTCGTCCCTGCTCGACTTGTCAGTCTCACAGTCAAGCTCCCTTGTGCACTTGCACTCGACACCTGATTGCCAACCAGGCTGAGGGAACCTTTGGGCGCCTCCGTTACATTTTAGGAGGCAACCGCCCCAGTTAAACTACCCACCAGGCACTGTCCCTGAACCAGATCATGGTCCGAGGTTGAGGTATCCAATACGATCAGAGTGGTATTTCAACAACGACTCCACAGTAACTGGCGTCACCGCTTCACAGTCTCCCACCTATCCTACACAAACCGAACCGAACACCAATACCAAGCTGTAGTGAAGGTCCCGGGGTCTTTTCGTCCTGCCGCGCGTAACGAGCATCTTTACTCGTAATGCAATTTCGCCGAGTCTATGGTTGAGACAGCTGAGAAGTCGTTACGCCATTCGTGCAGGTCGGAACTTACCCGACAAGGAATTTCGCTACCTTAGGATGGTTATAGTTACCACCGCCGTTTACTGGGGCTTAAATTCTCAGCTTCGCTCTTACGAGCTAACCGGTCCTCTTAACCTTCCAGCACCGGGCAGGCGTCAGTCCGTATACATCGTCTTACGACTTCGCACGGACCTGTGTTTTTAGTAAACAGTCGCTTCTCACTGGTCTCTGCGGCCCCACCCAGCTCACACTGCAAGAGTGATCACCGGACGAGGCCCCCCTTCTCCCGAAGTTACGGGGGCATTTTGCCGAGTTCCTTAACCATAGTTATCTCGATCGCCTTAGTATTCTCTACCTGACCACCTGTGTCGGTTTGGGGTACGGGCCGTGTAACAACTCACTAGAGGCTTTTCTCGGCAGCATAGGATCACTGAATTCGCCTCAATCGGCTACGCATCACCTCTCAGGCTTGATGAACGGCGGATTTGCCTACCGTTCGCCCTACAGGCTTACACCAGTACAACCACTGACTGGCCCAGCTACCTTCCTGCGTCACCCCATCGCTTGGCTACTACCAGATCAGGTCCCACGCATCCACCCGCAGTCGATGTACCCGAAGGCACACGATCAACGAGATTCAGGGTGGTTAGTGTCACTGATTCACCATGGGCGCGGTTACACGGGTACGGGAATATCAACCCGTTGTCCATCGGCTACGCCTGTCGGCCTCGTCTTAGGTCCCGACTCACCCTGGGCGGATTAACCTGGCCCAGGAACCCTTGGTCATTCGGCGGACGAGTTTCTCACTCGTCTTTCGCTACTCATGCCTGCATTCTCACTCGCGCAGCCTCCACACCTGGATCACTCCGATGCTTCCATGGCTGCACGACGCT
>NZ_LVCU01000462.1:0-5019 GCF_001647185.1 Rhodococcus sp. EPR-147 | reverse complement strand
AGATCTACAACTATCCGGCTCTGGCGGTCACAGCGCGGGGATGTGCGGCGATCGCCGAGCCGCAGCAGACCCGAGAGTTCTTTCGGCAGGGGCAGACCTACTATCGGTCGCGCGGAATCGAGGGTGTGCGGGCCCGCGACATCGTCACCGAGGCCGAGGTGCCGGGTATCTGGGTCGGGCATCTTCTTCTCGAGAACCTCGACTCCGACGGTTCGCCGGTGGGAACCGAGCGCAATGCCTATCAGGTGGTGACGTTGGACGACGGCACGCGCCGGATCGCGGTGACGACGCCGCTCGATGCCTAGAGCTGGGCGGAGCCGCATCGGTACTGTGGGTGAGAACGGTTTTTCTTTCTCAGGTAGGGATAACAGATGGCTTTGGGCTCCGACCGATTCTGGCGTGTACTCGGCCGATCCGCACAGAAGGCGCAGAGCACCTCGCGTCGAAGCGTCGACCGGGCCCAGGAGCACGCGGAGTGGGCAGCCGCCCTGAGCGAGAGTGAATTGGCGACCGAGGCGGCCGCGCTGCGTGTCGACGCCGCCGAGCGTCTCGACGTTCCGCGGTATCTGGCGCTGACGCGCGAGGCGAGTGAGCGTGCGCTGAAGCTACGGCCCTTCGACGTGCAGCTGCACGGTGCCGTGCGGTTGCTCGCCGGTGACGTGGTGGAAATGGCAACCGGCGAGGGCAAGACGTTGGCCGGCGCGATCGCTGCCGTCGGATACGTGTTGTCCGGACGCGCGGTGCACGTCATCTCGGTCAACGACTTTCTCGCGCAACGCGACGCGCAGTGGATGCAACCGCTGTTCGAGTCCCTCGGTATCACCGTCGGTTCCATCGGCGAGTCCTCGACTGCCCAGGAGCGGCGCACCGCCTACGCCTGCGACATCACCTATGCCTCGGTCAACGAAATTGGTTTCGATGTTCTGCGTGATCATCTGGTGAACGACCGCGACGATCTGGTCGCGCCCGTGCCGGACGTTGCCCTGATCGACGAGGCCGATTCCGTGCTGGTCGACGAGGCGCTCGTTCCGCTGGTGTTGGCCGGTTCGGTCTCCGGTGACGTCTCGACTTCGACGGTCATGGATGCAGTCCGGTTGTTGGACAAGGGCGTTCATTTCGACACCGATGCCGAAGGACGCAACGTGTTCCTCACCGACGAGGGCGCGTTGCGGATGGAGAAGGAACTGGGCGGAATCGACCTGTACTCCGAGCAGCACGTAGGGACGACGTTGGTTGCGGTCAACGTGGCCCTGCACGCCCAGGTGCTGGTCCAGCGCGACGTCGATTACATCGTTCGTGACGGACGCGTGCAGCTGATCAACGCCTCACGTGGCCGAGTGGCCGAACTGCAGCGCTGGCCGGACGGGTTGCAGGCCGCGGTCGAGATCAAGGAAGAGCTCGCCCCCACCGAGACCGGTGAGATTCTCGACACGATCACCGTGCAGGCGTTGATCAACCGGTACGCAACGGTGTGCGGTATGACCGGTACGGCCATGGCGGCGGGGGAGCAGCTTCGCACGTTCTACAGCCTCGGTGTCTCGGTCATCGCCCCCAATGTGCCGACGGTGCGCGTCGACGAGGACGACCGTGTGTACGACACGATCGAGCACAAGAACGCTGCAATTGCATTGCAGGTGAAAGAGATTCACGAGACCGGTCAGCCGATTCTCATCGGTACCCACGATGTCGCCGAGTCCGAGGCGCTGGCCGAGACGCTCACCGCCTCGGGCGTCGACGTGGTGGTACTCAACGCCAAGAACGACGCCGAGGAAGCGGCGGTCATCGCCGCGGCGGGTGTGCACGGCGCAGTGACGGTATCGACGCAGATCGCCGGGCGCGGAACCGACATCAAGCTCTGTGGTCCCGAGGGCACCGATCGCGAACGTATTGCCGAGCTCGGCGGACTGTTCGTTCTCGGTACCGGTCGCCACACCACCGAGCGTCTCGACAATCAGCTCCGCGGACGTGCAGGCAGGCAGGGAGATCCAGGGCGCTCGCTGTTCTTCGGCAGTTGGGAGGACGACGTCGTCAAGAACAACATCGGCGACAAGGATGCACCGAAGGACACCGACGAGAGCGGAATGTTCACTTCCTCGGCTGCGGCCGACCGCGTCGATCATGCACAGCGCATCGCCGAGGGTCAGATGCTCGAGATACATTCGCGTACCTGGCGTTACAACCAGCTGACGGCTCAGCACCGTGAGATCCTGGACCGCCGCCGGGCCACGTTGCTCGACACCGACGAGGCGTTGACGCTACTCGAGCAGCACGCGCCTGCGCGCTCGAAGGAGTTGCGCGAGAACGTGTCCGAGGAGACTCTGGTCGAGGTCGCCCGTCAGATCGTTCTGTACCACCTCGATCGGTCGTGGTCGGACTATCTCGCGCACCTCGCCGACGTGCGCGAGAGTATTCACCTGCGCGCACTGGGTCGGGAGAATCCGTTGGACGCGTACCACCGGATCGCTGTCGAGGCGTTCAAGACGGTGTCCTCCAAGGCGATGGATCTCTCGCACGCTACGTTCGAGTCGGCCGAGATCACCTCGGACGGAATCGATCTGGACGAAGCGGGCTTGCGACGCCCGACGTCGACCTGGACGTACATGGTGCACGACAACCCGTTCGCGTCCCGCGGAAATGCCGGTGCGGCCGGTCTGGGGCCGATCTTCGGTGGCTGACGCGCGGCGCGCGCTGGTCGCTCTCGCGTTGGGTGCGAGTGCGGTGGCCTCCGGGTGCACCGACTCGTACGGTGAATTCCCGGCAGGCAAGACGTACTCGTCGGTCGAGGCACCCGACTCCTACACGCCGGTCGCCGGAACGACGGTCAGGCTCGAGTTCGTCGACGACCGAATCTCGGCCGAGGCCGGGTGCAACAGGTTGTTCGGCACCGTGGACACCTCGCAGGGCAGGATCACCATCGACTCTCTCGGGTCGACGCGGATGGCCTGCCCGGAGGCGTTGATGGAGCAGGACCGGTGGCTGTCGGAGTTCCTGACCTCCACTCCGCGGTGGTCTCGGGACGACGGAACCATGACTTTGGACAACGGGAACGGGCGGATCGTCTTCGCCGAATTCTGATCGACTAGTGGCGGATGCGGTCCGCCGCGGTGTGCCGTACTCCGTCGAGGAAGAGCTTCAGTCCGAAATCGAATCTGCTCGTCGGGTCGGGTTCTTCGAACAGCGGTGACGCGTCGGGCGTGAGGGCTCCGACGGAGTCCATCTGTAGGCGCGCCTGCTCGTCCACGGTCTGCCCCAGGATGTAGTACAGCAACGTGTCGGCGGTGAGTTCCGCGTCGCGTCGCGGCAGTCCCGCTCGAATGCACACGGCGGCAATGCGTTCGCGAATGTGGTTGGTGGTCAGCCTCGACGCGTAGGTCGCGGCCACCAATTCGGCACCGTCGCGTCGGGAGAGAAGGGCGTCGCGCAGTCGGTGGGCGATCTGCCCGATCTGTGCGTCCCACGAATCTTCGGTGGACGGCGCATCGGCACCGGAGAGCATGTGATCGGCGATGGCACCGAGCAGCGTCTGCTTGTTGGGGAAGTGCCAGTACAGCGCGCCGGGTTGCACGTGCAGCGACGTAGCCAGACGCCGCATCGTCAGGTCTGCCAGGCCGTACTCGTCGAGAATGGCGATCGCGCCGTCCAGGACGTCCTGCCTGTTCAGTTGCACTGCTGCCCCCAAGTCGTTCGACGCATCTTCGCTTTGACAGTAGCCGAGCCCGGCGCCTAACGTGAACGCCGTTCAACTTGAACGGTGTTCAATGATGATGCCGTTCGACTACGAGGGGACCCGGAATGGACATTTTGCGCACGGCGCGTACTCAGGTGCTCGGCGACGGCATCGCGCTCGATCGATCTCAGGTTCTCGAGGTTCTCGAGCTCGGCGACGACCGTCTCGAGGAGACGATGCTGTTGGCCCACGAGGTGCGGATGAAGTGGTGCGGGCCCGAGGTCGAGGTGGAAGGAATCATCAGCCTCAAGACCGGTGGGTGTCCCGAGGATTGTCACTTCTGTTCGCAGTCCGGACTTTTCGCTTCCCCGGTTCGTGCTGCGTGGCTCGACATTCCGTCGCTGGTGGAAGCTGCGAAGCAGACCGCGAAGACCGGAGCCACGGAATTCTGCATCGTCGCGGCGGTGCGCGGCCCCGACGCTCGGCTGCTCGCGCAGGTCGCCGCCGGTATCGAAGCCATCCGGAACGAAGTCGAGATCGATATCGCGTGCTCGCTCGGCATGCTCGACCAGGACCAGGTCGATCAGCTCGCGGCGATGGGCGTGCATCGGTACAACCACAATCTCGAGACCTCTCGCTCGTATTTCCCGAACGTGGTGACCACTCACACCTGGGAGGAGCGGTGGAATACCCTGCGCATGGTGCGGGAGGCCGGCATGGAGGTGTGCTGCGGCGGAATTCTCGGTATGGGCGAGACGCTCGCGCAGCGGGCCGAATTCGCCGCCGATCTCACTGCTCTCGAACCCGACGAGGTGCCCCTGAACTTCCTCAACCCCAGGCCTGGAACGCCGTTCGGAGATCTCGATGTGCTGCCGGCATCCGATGCTCTGCGCGCCGTCGCCGCGTTTCGTCTCGCTCTGCCACGCACGATTCTGCGATTTGCAGGCGGACGCGAGATCACCCTCGGCGACCTCGGTGCCAAGCAAGGAATTCTCGGCGGGATCAACGCCGTCATCGTCGGCAACTACCTGACGACACTCGGCCGCCCGGCAGAGCAGGATCTCGATCTTCTCGGCGAGCTGCAGATGCCGATCAAAGCGCTGAACTCGACGATCTGATGGGCGTATTAGGGTGGGTCGAATGACGAGCGAGACCCACTACGACCCGTACACCGGTCGGCCTGTCGACGCCGGAGCCGAGGTGAGTGCGGGTTCGTTGTCGGTCGCCGTCCGACTCGGTTTGGAGCCGCCGCGGTTCTGCGCAGAATGCGGTCGCCGCATGGTGGTGCAGATCGTCCCCGACGGGTGGACGTCGCTGTGCTCGCGTCACGGCCTCGTCGATTCGGCCGCGAC
>NZ_LVCU01000461.1:0-11885 GCF_001647185.1 Rhodococcus sp. EPR-147 | reverse complement strand
GTCTTCGTCGGCGCACTCGCCGGCTCGGTCGCTGCGATCCTGGTGGGCAACGGTATTGCTGCTCTTCGGTTTCCGAAGGTGACCGACCCGGCGGTCGGGTCGATCGTCACCGTTGCGCCCAGTATCGAGACTCCGCAGGTGCTGATCGTTCAGGCACTGATGGCTTCGCTGGTGATCATGCTTCTGGCGGCGATGAATCCCAACGACAATCTGCAACACACCGATCCCGATCCGGACGACCTCGATGTCGAGTTCTTCCCGCCGCCACCGTCGTTCGACTCGAATCGAGCCGACTGACAGCAGCCGTTCACGCCTGGGGCGGTCGCAATGCGGCGAACTCGTCGGTGACTCGAATGCTGTTGTCGGCAAAGCGGAACAGTGCAGGCGGTCTGCCACCGGCCTTGCCCGACGGCGCGCGCCGTCCGGTGGGTTCGATCACACCGCGCCGGCTCAGCACCCGCTGCAGGTTGGTGGCATCGACCTGATATCCGAGTGCGGCACCGTAGATCGCGCGCAGCGACGAGATCGCGAAATCGACCGGAGCCAGTGCGAATCCGATGTTGGTGTAAGACAGTTTGGCGACCAGTCGATGTCTCGCGTGCGCGACGACGGTTCCGTGATCGAACGACATGTCGGGCAGTGCCGCAACCGGGTGCCATGCGGTGTCCGAGGGGAGTGTCGGCTCGGCCGAGATCGGTACCAGGCCCAGGAAGGTCGACGCGATCCGCCGATCTCCCGGTACGCGTTCGGGTTCGCTGAAGACCGACAGCTGCTCGAGGTGCGCCACCGAGCGCACGTCGACCTTCTCGGCGAGCTGACGGCGCGCGGAGGCGGCGAGGTTCTCGTCGTCGCGCAGCGTGCCACCGGGCAGCGACCAGGTGCCGGCCTCGGGGTCGAGGGCGCGCTGCCACAGCAGCACCGCCAGTTCCGGGGCGTCGGGGTCGGAAAAGGCTCGAACTTGGAACACCGCAATGAGTACTTCGTGGACGGTGCTACGATAGGTCACGTTTTCGATCATAGGTCGAAAACTCCCTCGGAGGAAATTCGGTCACCGACGACCGGATGATCGGTGAAGGAGAACCGTCATGACCAGCAGCGCTACCCGGGTGAACATCCTGGACTCGGCATTCGCCGGAGTTCGCGACATCGTCGACGGAGCAGGTGGTTACGGGGGAGTGGAGGCAACTCCCGAGTGGGCGGCAGAGGTTCGACGGCTCGCCGATCTGCGCGGCGCGACGCTGCTCGCGCACAACTACCAGCTGCCTGCGATTCAGGACGTTGCCGACCATGTCGGCGACTCGCTCGCGCTCTCGCGGATGGCCGCCGAGGTCTCCGAGGACACGATCGTGTTCTGCGGAGTTCATTTCATGGCCGAGACGGCAAAGATCCTGAGCCCACAGAAAACGATCCTCATCCCGGACCAGCGCGCCGGCTGCTCACTGGCCGATTCCATCACCGCAGACCAGCTCCGCGAATGGAAGGCCGATTTTCCCGACGCCGTCGTCGTCTCGTACGTCAACACCACCGCCGAGATCAAAGCACTGACCGACATCTGCTGCACTTCGTCGAACGCCGTCGAGGTCGTCGAGTCGATCGATCCGGGCCGCGACATCCTGTTCCTGCCCGATCAGTTCCTCGGCGCGCACGTCAAGCGCGTGACCGGGCGCGAGAACCTCCACATCTGGGCCGGAGAATGCCATGTGCACGCCGGTATCAACGGCGACGAGTTGGCCGAGAAGTCTCGCACCCACCCCGATGCCGAGCTGTACGTGCACCCCGAATGCGGCTGCGCCACATCGGCTCTGTACCTCGCAGGCGAGGGGTTCGTACCCGCCGACAAGGTCAAGATCCTCTCCACCGGCGGCATGCTCGACGCTGCCCGCACCACCGCGTCCAAGCAGGTTCTGGTCGCCACCGAGAACGGCATGCTGCATCAGCTGCGGATGGCTGCACCCGACGTCGACTTCCTCGCCGTCAACGACCGCGCATCGTGCGGCTACATGAAGATGATCACCCCTGCTGCTCTGCTGCGCTGCCTCGTCGAGGGCCGCGACGAGGTGCACGTCGACCTCGAGACCGCGAACATCGCGAGCAAGTCGGTGCAGCGGATGATCGAGATCGGCACCCCTGGCGGCGGCGAGTGAATCCATCGGTCGCGTGGGAAACCGCGGCCGATCTCGTCGTGGTCGGCGGTGGAATTGCCGGACTCACCGCGGCTCGCACGGCGGCAGCTCGCGGCATGCGGGTGCTGACCGTCAGCAAGGGGCGTTCCACCGACACCGCGACGCAGTACGCCCAGGGTGGGATCGCGGTCGTCGGCCCCGAACTCGAGGATTCTGTCGAATCGCATGTGGCCGACACCTGCGTCGCCGGTGCCGGCCTGTGCGACGAGGACGCGGTGCGTTCCATCGTCTCCGGCGGGCGGGCGGCGATCACCTCGCTCGAAGCTGCGGGCGCTCAGTTCGACCTAGCGGCCGACGGCACCGTTGCGCGGACCCGCGAGGGTGGCCACAGCGTTCGTCGCATCGTTCATGCCGGGGGAGACGCCACCGGAGCGGAGGTGCAGCGCACGTTGGACGCGTCCGTGCCCACTGTGCATTTCGACACGACCGCGCTGCGGGTACTGACCACCCACGGCGAGGTGGTCGGTCTGCTCGTGCGCGGGCCTCGCGGTGTCGGCGTCGTCCATTGCCCGACGGTGCTGCTCGCGACCGGCGGACTGGGACAACTCTTCTCGTGCAGCACCAACCCGCCGGGCGCGACGGCCGACGGCATCGCACTCGCGCTCGACGCCGGTGCTCGGATCGCGGATCTGGAATTCGTGCAGTTCCATCCGACGGTGCTGTTCGCCGCCGGGTCCACAGGCCGTCGCCCGTTGATCAGCGAGGCGGTGCGAGGAGAGGGAGCCCGCCTGGTCGATGTCACCGGCCGTGCCTTCATGGCGGGAGTGCACCCGCTCGGCGACCTCGCGCCACGCGACGTGGTGTCCCGCGCCATCGCCGAGCTGCTGCACGAGCGTGGTGACGACCACGTTCTGCTGGATGCCCGCGCGGTGGAACGCGTCCACGAACGGTTCCCGACCGTGACCGCCTCATGCCTACAGGCCGGCATCGATCCGGCGAAAGACCTGATTCCGGTGGCACCTGCAGCGCATTACTCGTGCGGGGGCGTGGCGACGGATACATCCGGGCGCACCTCGGTTCCCGGCTTGCTCGCCGCAGGTGAAGTGGCGCGCACCGGCTTGCACGGTGCCAACAGGTTGGCGTCGAACAGTCTGCTCGAGGGTCTCGTCGTCGGTGAGCGTGCGGCCTACGTGGCCGTCGAACGAGTCGGCAGACACGGCAGCATTTCCGATGTCGCAATGCCCACGTATTCCCGTATCGACCGCGCGGTACTGCAGCGAACCATGACCGCCGAGGTCGGAGTGGTGCGAGATGCAGCGGGTCTTGTTGCAGCGCAGGGTGTTCTGGCGCACGGCGTGGTATCGGAACCGCCGGTGGATGCGCGCGCCGTCGAGGACGCAGCGTTGACCGCTGCGGCGGAGGTGATCGTGCTGGCCGCGAACCACCGCCGCGAAAGCAGAGGGTGCCACACCCGACGGGATTTCCCCGAGAGTGCACCGGCGCAACGTCGAAGCCTGCACATCGAACGAGATCCCGATGGACGGTTGGCGATCGTGAACGACGAAGTGATGACGGGAGCACGCTGACATGACCGATACTGCGAACGAGGTGAACCCGGGCGTCGATCGCGCCGAGGTACTCGCACTGATCCGGACCGCGCTCGACGAGGACCTGCGGTTCGGACCCGACATCACCACGCTGGCGACGGTATCCGAGGATGCTGTCACCACGGCGTCGGTGGTTCCGCGCCAGTTCGGCACGATCGCCGGGATCGACGTCGGCCTCCTGGTTCTCGACGAGGTGATCGGAGCCGACGGATACTCCGTCGTGCATCGCATCGAGGACGGATCCGAGGTCGAACCGAGACAGGCCGTTCTGACGGTCGAGGCGCCGACGCGGGGTCTGCTCACTGCCGAACGCACGATGCTCAACATCGTCTGCCATCTCTCTGGAATCGCCACTGCGACGGCCGGCTGGGTCGCCGAGGTCGCAGACACCGAGTGCAAGATCCGGGACAGTCGAAAGACGTTGCCGGGGTTGCGTTCGCTGCAGAAGTACGCGGTACGCGCAGGTGGTGGCGTCAATCACCGGATGGGTCTGGGCGATGCCGCGCTGATCAAGGACAATCACGTGGCAGCGGCAGGTTCGGTCGTCGCCGCTCTGAACGCGGTGCGGGCTGCGGCTCCCGACATCGCGTGCGAGGTCGAGGTCGACAGCCTCGAGCAACTCGACCAGGTGCTGGCGGAGAACGTCGAACTCGTTCTGCTGGACAACTTCGCGCTGTGGCAGACGCAGATGGCCGTGCAGCGCCGAGACAAGTTCGCGCCGCAGACGAAGCTGGAATCCTCGGGTGGCCTGACCGTCGACGTGGCACGTGACTATGCGCGCACGGGGGTCGACTTTCTTGCTGTCGGCGGTCTGACACACTCGGTGACAGTGCTCGATCTCGGCCTGGACATGTAGTCGAGCCTCGCAATGTGAGGAATTCGTTCGAAGATGGAAGTTCAGAGTGTCCGCCTCGACAGTTGGATCTGGGCGGTCCGGTTGTTCAAGACGCGGTCTGCCGCCGCTGCTGCCTGCCGCGGCGGCCACGTCCGTGTCAACGGAACTCCTGCCAAACCCGGGCATCGCATCGGCCCCGACGACGAGATCAGGCTCCGGTCCGACGGAGTGGAGAAGATCGTCGTCGTGGTGCGGGCCATCGGCAAACGCGTCGGCGCAGCGGTCGTTCCCGAGTGCTTGATCGATCGCAGTCCGCCGCCGCCCCCGAAAGAAGTTCTGGCTTCCGTACCGAGACGGGATCGAGGGGCGGGTAGGCCCACCAAGCGCGATCGTCGTGAGATCGACCGACTTCGGGGCCTGGGTATCTAGTGCACCCGGCTTCTTTCAGTTACCTTCGGTAACGACACGTAGTTCGTACGCGCAAGGAGGTGTGGAATGGATTCTGTCCTGTGGACTCCACGTTTCGCCGCCGTATATTTCCTGGCAGCAGCGTTGCTGCTCATTCTGTTCGTGGCGATCGACGCTTCCCTCGTCATCGCCGCACCGCTTCTGTTGACGTTGGTGGGACTCGGGGTGGCTGTTCTGATTCACAATCGGAAGCGCCACCCGGTTCGCTGAGGCACGTCGGCGCGGGTGCAGGCAGGGCTGTGCCCTGAGACTGGTGTGGGTGGTCAGGCGGGTTGTCGTGGTTCCTCGTCGCCGGTGTCGTCATGCTGGTCGGGCGGGTACAGCACCTCTTCGGGGTGGTGTGCGTGATTGATCAGCCCACGCCTACGTGGGTCCATCCCGGCCGGTGGATGCCACAGGGTGCGGCCCGGATAGCGATGTGCTGCTCCGGTTTTCGTGGTTGCCCACTTTCCGGGTCCGGTGCCGACGAGTGCGTGGTGCATGTCGCAGCCGAAGGTCAATCCGTCGATGTCGGTGTTGCCGCCGTCGATCCAGTCGGTGAGGTGGTGGGCTTGGCACCAGGTTGCGGGGCGGGTGCAGGAGGGGAAGCTGCAGCCACGGTCTCGGGCGATGAGCACGATGCGTTGGTCCGCGGAGGCGATGCGTTTGGAGCGGCCGAGGTACAACGCTCTGCCGTGGTCGTCGAAGATCGTCAGGTAGTGGTGTGCGTGGGAAGCCATGCGGATCGCGTCGCGGATCGACACTCGTGATCCGGTGGCGGTCTTCGCGTATCCGCAGCCGGCTTCCAGATCTTTCAGGCTCTTGGTGACGATCGCGGTGACGGGCAGGCCTCGGTGGGTGCCGAGGGTCCCGGAGGCGAGGGTGTGCCGGAGCGCCAGCTTCAGGGCGTCGTGACGACGTTCGTTCTGGGTGCGGATGTCACGCTGGGCTGCGGCCTCGCGCGTTGACGCCGCCGCCTCGGCCCGTGCCTCACTGCTCTCGGTATCGCCGTGCCCGGCAGCGGTACGCCTGGCAGCAGGGCCGTCGGAGGAGGTGCCGTCAGAGCCTGTACCGCAACCGCATTCGATGCCGCCTCCGCACTCGTCGTGACCGCAAGGGCCGTCACCGCAATGGCCGTCACAGCCACATGGACCGTCGTCCCAGAGTCCCGCATCACTTCGCCACCGGTCTTTACGCTCAGGTAGCGGTGGTGTCTCGGAATTGGAGTCCCCCGATCCTGCATCACTCGCCCCTGCTTCGCGGGGCGTGGTGCCGGGCTGCGGTCGTGCGTCAGCATCCTCGCCCGAGGTCTGGTCGTCCTCGTCGCTTCCGTTCTCGTCGTCGACGATCGGTTTGCCGTCGGCGGGGTTGTACATGCCCGGTTTTGCGGCTTTGGAGAACAGAGCCTCGAGGTAGGCCCTCAGTTCGGGGTCGACGCAGAATTTCCCTTCCGACATCCCGTCGACCCCTTGCTCGCCGAGGTAGAAGAACGCATCCCTCCGCTTCCGCGGCTTCGGCGGGTTTCCGTCGTCATCGTCATCATCGTTGTCGCCGTCCGGGTTCACCATCGCGTCCAGGCACGCCACCACCGGCGCGAAATCGTCCGGCCGCAATTTCACTGCCTGTTCCACCAACTGTTGTTCGGCGAGGTCGCGGGTCTGCGGATCGACACTCGAGGGCAGATGGCGGAAGAATTCGCGGATCATCTGCACATGCTTGGCATCGAGCAACCCCGCCCGCAGTGCTTGCGCTGTCCGCGGCAGCAACGGGGCCAGTACTTCTCCGGAGAACGCAGTCCGGCCACCCAGTTCCGCGGCCAGACGGACTCGTGCTCCTGCTGCTCGAGGGGTGATCCGCAGCATCCACGCCACCGAGGACGGGACCGAGCCCGGATACACGTCGAGGCCGTGCTGCGCGATCAGCTCGTTGAGCGAGGTGTACGAGTACGCGGTCAGCGACCGTGTCAGCATCTCCATGCGTTGGATCACCGCACGCCGATCCGGGTTCGACCACGCGACCGACGCCTGCCCGGCCAGACCGGCGACCGCTGATTCCACCGCTGAAATCAGTTCCGACAACTCGGGATCGGACACGTCAAGGGTAGGCGGCACCGTATCGATGCCGTCCACCCCTGATCCGCCGTCCCCCGAAAGCATGATCGAAATCTACCGCGACCCACCGACAAACTTTCGAACACAGGTTCGTCCAAGATTCGGGCCGGCGCGAGGGTGCAGATTCAGCGACGCTTCCCGCTGCGTCGGGCGTTCGTTTTCGTCTTGGCAACGGGGCGAGCAGGTTTGGAGGGGTGCGCTTTCTTCTTCTTGACCGGTGCCTCGTCCGATACACCGCGTGAGCTGCGGGTCGAGCGGCCGCGGACGATGCCGATGAATTCCTCGATGCGGTCGTCCTCGCGTTCGGCGACCCAGGCCAGTGCGATCTGCGACTGCTCGACGTCGGTCACGGGGCGGTAGACGAGGTCCTTACGGGCGTTGAAACGCGCCACCGAGTGCGGCACGATCGCCACCCCCAGCCCGGCAGCCACGTACTCGAACGTCTCCGCGGCGGAGTTCATCGGCGGAAGTTCCGGGCGATTGCCGGTCGTGAGTTCGGTTGCCACAGCTGCCCATTCGGGCACGGTCGCGGGGTCTGCGAGCAAGTGCTCGTCGGCGAGATCGGTCGCGGTGACCGAATCGAATGCGGCGACGGCGTGGTCCTTGGGTACCACCACGACCTGTACTTCTTGGTAGAGACCGATCGCGTTGAGGCCCTCGCGATCGATCGGCGGACGAACGAAGCTCACATCGACCGTGCCGTCGCGCAACGCCGCCACCTGTGTCTCGGGTGTGGTCGCGACCACGGAGAGCGTGACATCAGGGAACCGATCAGCCCAGATGCGCGTCCATTTCGTCAGCGTCACTCCCTCGGCATACCCGATGGTGAACGTCGTCGGCTCGGCAGCAGCAACCTGCGCGAGTTCCGAGAGTCGATCGTCCTCGGCGATCTCCACCAGCGCCCGCTCGAGCAGATCGCGGCCGTCGGCAGTGAGCTCGGTGGGGGATGCCCCCGGCACGAACAGATCGACGCCGAGCTGTTCCTCGAGTTCCACCACCGTCTTGCTCAAGCGGATTCGCGAGATTCCCAGTGACTGAGCAGCGCGCGCGAAATGCAGTTGCTGCGCCACCGCCGCGTACCAGCGCAGTGTCTGCACATCGATGTTCACGGTGTCGAGCCTATGGGACGACGCGGGCGGCGAGCGACCGTGGCGTCGAGAGTGCCGATGGCCGGATAAGCTGTTCCGGTGAGCCCGGAGAACAAGCAGCAGACCATGAAGCCATTGACCGCGGCGAACAAGCTCGGCATCTACCTACCCGCAGCACCCGAAGAGTTTCAGAACTCGATGGTCAGCAGGTCCGAACTGGACGCACTGCGCAGCGATCCGCCGCAGTGGTTGACCGACCTGCAGACCAACGGACCTTTCCCCCGCGACGTCATCGCGAAGAAGCTCGGCGTGTCCATCGCGGGGCTGGCCCGCGGCGGTGTCACCGAAGCGCTCACCAACGAGGCGATCGAAGAACTCGTCGCCAGCCCGCCGCAGTGGCTCGTCCGGGAGCGTCGCACCCAGATTCAGGTGCGCAAGGATGCCGAACGCATCAAGGAGAAGCAGGAAGCGCGTCGTACGTCGGGCAACCGACCGACCAAGCTGCGCAACCTCTAGCTCAAGACCATCCCGTCGAGGTAGAGCCACCGACCGTCCACTCGGACGAAGCGGCTCACCTCACTCATAGAGCCCGCCCCGTCCGGATGCTTGTATCGAGCTCGGAACTCGACGGTTCCCGCGTCGTCGAACAATCCACCGGCGTCGGTTGCCAGAATGTCCAGGCGATACCACCGCTGATCGGGGTCCAATTCCAGCTCGGCCGGAGCGGTGTCGGAATGCCACGATCTACGGAGGTAGTCCACGTCTGCGACGGCGAACGCGGTGAATCGCGAACGCATCAGTGTCTCCGCCGTCGGTGCGTTCGCTACTCCGAGCAGATACGGCTCGCAGCATGCGTCGAACGTGTCACCGCTCGAACACGGACACCGCCGACTCACTTGTCGACTACCTCGACCGTATAGGTGCCCAGTTCGTGTTCGTCCCGCTTGCCGATGTCCTGGATCCACGTGTTGGCCTCGAGAAGTGTGTCGAACAGTCCCATCCGGATCGGGTCGCCGCCGAGTGCGTTCTTCATGATCACGCGATATTTCCTCACGGAGTCACGCGCCGGACGGTCGCGAGAAACGTCGCAGCGGCGAAGAACATCCCGGCGAACGTGCGATTCATCGTTTTCTGCTGGCGCTGCGACTTCATCAGCCGCAGAACCCGAGATGCCAGGGAGGTGTATCCGGTCATCACCAGCATGTCGACTGCCACCATCGTGGCCGCGATCGCGAGGTACTGGGCGAGTAGGGGTCGAGCCGGGTCGAGGAACTGGGGGAGCACTGCGACCATGAAGACGACCGCCTTCGGGTTGCTCGCGTTGACGAGGAATCCGCGGGCGAGCATCGTCGTTCCGCGGTCGGCCACCGCTGGAGCGTCGGCGACATCGGTGGGGGCCGCACGCCATTGCCGAACGCCCAGATAGACCAGGTAGGCGACGCCGAACCACTTGATGGCGGTGAAGGCCAGCGCGGAGTTCGCCAGAACGGCTCCGAGCCCGACGGCGACGATGCCGATCTGCAGGAGCAACCCGATCTGCAACCCGAAGATGTTCCAATATCCGCGGCGTAGGCCGTAGCGAAGCCCGGTGGACATCGACGCGATGGCACCGGCACCGGGGGAGAGACTGATGACGATGCTCGCGCCGAGGAATGCGAGCCACACTGACCAGGACATGCGTTCATTGAACTACGCCCGTCAACTCCGATTCCGCCCGGCCGCGGGTGTCGAACGCAGCGCGACGGGGTAGACCTCCCGAATGGCAGACATCAGAACCATCGACACAGGACCCCAGCAAGTTTCCAAGCAGACCGAGGTTCGAGCGCCGGCGGCCGAATTGTTCGCGATCGTGGCCGATCCGCGCCGCCACGGCGAACTCGACGGGTCCGGAACCGTCAAGGACACCGTCAAAGGCCCCGATCGTCTCAGGAGCGGTGCCACATTCTCGGTCGGCATGAAGCAGTACGGCGTGCCGTACAAGATCACCAGCACCGTCACCGAGTTCGTCGACGCAGACAAGCACAAGGTCGTCGAGTGGCAGCATCCACTGGGGCACAGCTGGCGCTGGGAGTTCGAGGAGAAGCAGCCCGGCCTGACGACGGTCACCGAGAGCTTCAAGTACGCAACAGCGAAGTCCCCGAAGATGCTGGAACTGTTCAAGATGCCGCAGAAGAACGCGCAGGGCATCAAGAGCACGCTGCACAACCTGGCCGCCCGCTACGCCTGACCTGCATCTAGTCTGACCGGCATGCCGATCGATCCCGACACCAAGAACTGGACCTGGGTACTCGAACGAGCGTGCCCGGATTGCGGGTTCGACTCGAGTGCCGTCGTATACGACGACATCCCGGACCTGATTCGCGCCGACGTCGAGCGTTGGGAAGCGGTTCTGCGGCGCAATAACGTTGAACTGCGACCCGACGACTCGACGTGGTCCGCCCTCGAGTACGCCGCGCACGTACGTGACGCGCACCGGATCTTCCGTACCCGGCTGGCGCTGGTGCTGACCGAGGACGATCCCGAGTTCGCGAACTGGGACCAGGACGCCACTGCGCTGGCGGACGACTACAACTCCCAGGATCCCGCGACAGTGGAGTCGGAACTCGGTGACGCCGCTCGCGCTCTTGCCGACGATTTCGCCGCTGTTCCGCCCGAGAATCGGCATCGGACCGGTCGGCGCAGCGACGGATCCAACTTCTCGGTCGAATCACTGGCCGCTTACTACATTCACGACCCCATCCATCATCTGTGGGACGTGCGGGGCTGAGCGGAATTCGGTGGAACTATCCTGGGTGTTCGAACCACACTGTTTCGACCGAACCCCGGCACCGAACCGACTTCACGAAGGGGCCCACTATGCCTGCCCGCATCGAGCTCGCCCGCGTCGATCTACGCGGACGAACTCCATCCACCGCCGAACTACGCGGCGCACTTCCTCGAGGCGGAGTGGATGTCGATTCGGTGCTGCATCAGGTTCGCCCCGTCGTCGATGCCGTCCGCGAACGCGGCACCGAGGCTGCGCTCGAGTTCAGTGAGAAGTTCGACGGCGTCCGGCCGGATCGCATTCGCGTCCCGCAGGAAGAACTGGTCAAGGCCCTCGCCGAGCTCGATTCCGATGTTCGCGCTGCTCTCGAGGTCGCGATCGAACGAACCCGTCTGGTGCACTCGGATCAGCGTCGAACCGACCACACCACCCAGGTGGTACCCGGCGGCACGGTGACCGAACGCTGGATCCCCGTCGATCGCGTCGGCCTGTACGTGCCCGGCGGCAACGCCGTGTATCCGTCGTCGGTCGTGATGAACGTGGTGCCCGCGCAGATCGCAGGCGTCGGCTCTCTGGTGGTGGCATCGCCGCCGCAGAAGAACTTCGGCGGCCTGCCGCACCCGACGATCCTGGCTGCGGCGCAGCTGCTCGGCGTCGACGAGGTCTGGGCCGTCGGCGGTGGACAGGGTGTTGCGCTGCTCACCTACGGCGGCGTCGACACCGACGGCGGCGAGTTGGCACCGGTCGATCTGATCACCGGTCCGGGCAACATCTACGTCACGGCCGCCAAGCGACTGTGTCGCTCGCTCATCGGAATCGACTCCGAGGCAGGACCAACCGAGATCGCGATTCTCGCCGACGCCACCGCGGACCCGATTCACGTGGCAGCGGACCTCATCAGCCAGGCCGA
>NZ_LVCU01000460.1:0-260 GCF_001647185.1 Rhodococcus sp. EPR-147 | reverse complement strand
GACCACCCGGCATGCAGAACGCGTGGCCACCGCACTGAACGGAAGCCAGTCAGGCATCGTGCTGGTCGACGACGTCACGCAGGGATTGGCCGTGGTCAACGCCTACGCCGCCGAGCACCTCGAGATCCAGACGAAGGACGCGTCCGACGTCGCAGCCCGGGTGCGCAGCGCCGGTGCCGTGTTCGTCGGAGCGTGGTCTCCGGTGAGCCTCGGTGACTACTGCGCCGGCTCCAATCACGTCCTGCCGACGGCGGGATGCG
>NZ_LVCU01000459.1:0-8121 GCF_001647185.1 Rhodococcus sp. EPR-147 | reverse complement strand
GCACACGTCATTGCGCTCGCGAACGCAGAGGACCTGCCGGCTCACGGAGAAGCGGTGCGGCTGCGGTTCGAAGGGTTGCGTACCGGTGATCCGTCATGACCGATGCTCTGGGACAGGCGGTCTCGCTGGACGACCTCCCACTGCGTGAGGCACTGATCGGCAAGTCACCGTACGGTGCGCCGCAGCTCATCGTGCCGGTTCAGTTGAACACCAACGAGAATCCGCACCCGCCGACGCAGGCTTTGATCGATGATGTGGCGGACTCCGTTCGGGTCGCCGCCGGGCAGCTGCACCGCTACCCGGATCGCGATGCCGACGAATTACGGGCCGACCTCGCCCGGTACCTCACCGAGCAGACCGGCTTCGCTGTCGACACCGCCAACGTGTGGGCGGCCAACGGCTCCAACGAGATTCTGCAGCAGTTGCTGCAGGCATTCGGGGGACCGGATCGCACCGCGCTGGGCTTCGTACCGTCGTACTCGATGCACCCGATCATCTCCTCCGGGACGCAGACCGAATGGATTCCGGCGAAGCGTCGGGCAGATTTCTCTCTCGACGTCGACTATGCAGTGCAGGCGATCGAAGAACGTCGACCCGACGTCGTGTTCGTCACCAGCCCCAACAATCCGACGGGCCACAGCATCGACGAGGCGGATCTGCGCCGAATCCTCGACGCGGCACCGGGAATCGTGGTGGTCGACGAGGCCTACGCGGAATTCTCCTCTGCGCCGAGCGCGATCGGGTTGATCGAGAGCTACCCCAGCAAGATCGTGGTCAGCCGAACGATGAGCAAGGCGTTCGCGTTCGCCGGCGGTCGGCTGGGATATCTGGTGGCTGCCCCGGCCGTGGTCGACGCAATGTTGTTGGTGCGCTTGCCGTATCACCTGTCGGTCGTCACGCAGGCAGCTGCGCGAGCGGCCCTGCGGCATGCCTCGGACACCCTCGGGAGTGTGGCCGAACTCTCCGCCGAACGAGATCGGGTGGCAGCGGCTCTCGGCCGCCAGGGGTACGACGTGGTGCCGTCCGACGCCAACTTCCTGCTCTTCGGCCGGTTCTCCGATGCGGCCGTGACCTGGCAGCGGTACCTGGACGAAGGCGTGCTCATCCGGGACGTCGGAATCCCCGGATATCTTCGCGTCACCATCGGACTGGCGCACGAGAACGACCGATTCCTCACCGTCAGCGCAGCACTCGCATCGACCGAAACAGCAGAGGCACCGAAGTGACCACACCCGCTCCCCGCATCGCCAAGATCGAGCGCACCACCAAGGAATCCGACATCTCGGTCGAGCTGAACCTCGACGGCACCGGCATCGTCGACATCTCCACCGGCGTTCCGTTCTACGACCACATGCTCACCGCGCTCGGCACCCATGCTCGTTTCGACCTGACGGTGCGCGCGAAGGGCGACATCGAGATCGAGGCGCACCACACCGTCGAGGACACCGCGATCGTGCTCGGCCAGGCCCTCGGTCAGGCCCTCGGCGACAAGGCGGGCATCACTCGGTTCGGTGACTCGTTCATTCCGATGGACGAAACGCTCGTGCACGCGGCCGTCGATGTGTCAGGTCGTCCGTACTGCGTACACACCGGCGAGCCGGACTACATGGTGCACTCCGTCATCGGCGGCTATCCCGGCGTTCCGTACTCCACGGTGATCAACAAGCACGTGTTCGAGACGCTGGCCTCGAATGCCCGGATCGCACTGCACGTCCGGGTGATCTACGGCCGCGACCAGCATCACATCACCGAGGCCGAGTTCAAGGCTGTGGCTCGGGCGCTGCGTCAGGCAACGGAGTACGACCCCCGCGTCACCGGTGTGCTGTCCACCAAGGGAAGTCTGTGATCGGTCGATCGGCGCTCGTGCATTGAGCGGCCTGAGCTCCATCCGCGGTCTTCCGGCCGCGATGGCCATGGGTGCGGCGTCGTTCGGTGGCTGGGGACTGCTGCTTCCGGTGGTCCCCCTCGCGGTGTCCCAGTCGGGGGCATCGGATGCAGTGGCGGCTGCCAGCACCGCGATCTTCATGGCCACGACGGTGATCACTCAACTGTTCGTGCCGAGCATGCTGATGAAGGTCGGCCACCGCGCGGTTCTCGCGGCCGGATGCTTGCTCCTCGGGTTACCCGCGCTGCTGTTCATCGTCTCCGTCGAGGCCGCACCGGCGCTGGCGGTGTCCGCCCTGCGGGGCACCGGGTTCGGAATGTTGACGGTCGCCGGTGCCGCCATCGTCGCCGAGCTCGCTCCGACCGCGTTGCTCGGCCGGGCAACGGGCGCGCAGGGCATCGCCGTCGCCTTGTCTCAGATGGTCACGCTGCCACTGGGTCTGGTGATTTTCGCGGCTAGTCCGACGGCCGTGTTCGTCATCGGTGCTCTGGTGCCCGCAGCCGGCCTGATCGGAGTGGCGCTGTTGCCGCCGACCCGGCCCGCACCGCAGCCGCCGAGGATCGAGCGGGTTCGCCTCGACGTACGTCGATTCCTGGTGCCGTGTCTCGTCGTGGCCTCGGTGTCCGCGGCATACGGGGGAATCACCAGTCTGTTGCCGATCGCCGAATCGAACCGAGCCGCGATGATCGGACTCGCACTGGCCGTCGTCAGCGCCGCGATGCTCGTCGGACGATACGTCGCAGGGTCGGTGGCGGATCGAATCGGTATCGGACGCTCCGTGTTTCCGGCTCTGGTGTCGGCGGCGATCGGCATCGCTCTCTTCGCAATTGCCTCGCTCGGCAACATGCCCGCGGCGCTGTTCTTCGTCGCAGCCGTCCTGTTCGGGATCGGGTACGGCGCATGCCAGAACGACAGTCTCGTGATGGCGTTCGACGCAGCCGGCCCCGCCCGTTACAGCAGCGCGAGCGCCGTCTGGAACATCAGCTTCGACGCGGGGACCGGGGCGGGCGCACTCGCCCTCGGCGTCCTGGCGACAAGTGTGGGGTACACCGCCGGATTCGCCGCCGCGGCTGCCACGGTGGTCGTCGTCGCGGCGGTGGCGCTCATCGCGAGACCACGCCCCGATAGACTTCCCACATGACTTCTGTGGTGTTGCTCGATTACGGCTCGGGCAATCTGCACTCGGCGAAGAGGGCTCTCGCCCGGGTCGGTGCCGATGTGACCGTGACCTCGGACTTCGACGAGGCTCTGAACGCAGAAGCGTTGGTCGTTCCCGGTGTCGGTGCGTTCGCCGCCTGCATGGAAGGCCTGTTGGCGGTGAAGGGCGACCGCATCATCGGCCGTCGCCTGGCCGGCGGACGTCCCGTGCTCGGCATCTGCGTCGGAATGCAGATCCTGTTCGACCGCGGCGTCGAGTTCGGCGTCGAGGCGAACGGTTGCGGGGAGTGGCCGGGAACGGTGGAGCGTTTGCAGGCCGAGGTGCTGCCCCACATGGGATGGAACACCGTCGAGGCACCGGAGAAGAGCGTGCTGTTCGACGGCATCGATCCCGAGACTCGGTTCTACTTCGTCCACTCCTACGCCGCGCAGCAGTGGGAGCTCGAACCCAGCGACACCATCGCTGCCCCGTTGCTCACCTGGGCCGATCACGGCGGCCGGTTTCTCGCTGCAGTGGAGAACGGTGCGCTCTCGGCGACTCAGTTCCACCCGGAGAAGTCCGGTGACGCCGGGGCCGCGCTGCTCGAGAACTGGGTCCGATCGGTGTGAGCGAGCGCGATTTCTCACTCGGGCGCTTGGCCTTTCGAGCACTCGGTGCGGCTGTGATCGTGCTCGCCCTCGCGACGGCACTGATCGCGGTGCTGCAGCCGAGCGCCGGGGTGGGTCTGGTCATCGCGTTGGCCGGTGTGGTCGGCGCGATCGCGGCAATGGGTGTGGTGTCCACGCGCATGACGCGCAAGGAACTCCGGTAACACCACAGTCGACCCGTTTTGGGTTCACACACGCTCGGCCCGTAGCATAACCGCACGTGAGCCTGGTCTTATTGCCTGCTGTCGATGTCGCAGGCGGCGAAGCTGTCCGTCTCGTTCAAGGAGAAGCAGGAAGCGAAACGAAGTACGGGTCGCCTCGCGACGCCGCACTCGCGTGGCAGAACGACGGTGCCGAGTGGGTCCACCTCGTCGATCTCGACGCTGCGTTCGGCCGCGGATCCAACCGCGAGCTGCTGGCGTCGGTCGTCGGCGAGCTCGACGTCAAGGTGGAGCTGTCCGGCGGAATTCGTGACGACGAGTCGCTGCGCGCGGCGCTGGCGACCGGTTGCGCGCGAGTCAATCTCGGCACCGCAGCCCTGGAAGATCCGCAGTGGTGCTCCCGCGCGATCGGCGAGTTCGGCGATCGTGTTGCCGTCGGTCTGGACGTGCTCATCGTCGACGGAGCGCCGCGGTTGCGCGGTCGCGGTTGGGTGAGCGACGGCGGCGACCTCTGGGAGGTTCTCGAGCGGCTCGAGCGCGACGGGTGCTCGCGCTACGTCGTCACCGACGTCACCAAGGACGGCACGTTGACCGGACCCAACCTGGAACTGCTCGCCGATGTGTGTGCCAAGACCGACAAGCCGGTCATCGCGTCGGGTGGCGTGTCCACGATTGCAGACCTGGAAGCGATCGCCGGACTCGTCGACCGCGGGGTGGAGGGTTCCATCGTCGGAAAGGCGCTGTACGCCGGACGTTTCACGCTCCCGGACGCCCTCGCCGCGGTGTCTCGGTAACGCAAGAATGACCCTTCCCGAGGACCCGACTCGTCTGCTCGAGATCGCCGGAGGTCTGCTCGACGGCATCCACGATCGGTTCGTCGCCGGCGTCGGCGCACCGAGCGCGGTGCAGAAGGGCCCCGACGATTTCGCCACGGCGGTGGACCTGGAATTGGAGCGGCGGCTCGGTGCGGAATTGTACGAGGCCACCGGAATCGCCGTTCACGGTGAGGAGTTCGGGGGACCGGACTTGAACTCGGGACTCGTCTGGGTGCTGGACCCGATCGATGGCACCTTCAACTACTCGTCGGGATTGCCCTCGGCCGGAACGTTGTTGGCGTTGCTCGACGACGGCGAGCCGGTGCTCGGGCTCACCTGGCTGCCGTTGGTGGATCAGCGTTTCGGCGCTGTGGCAGGCGGGCCCCTGTTGCTCAACGGTGTCGCCCTCCCGATGCTGAAGCCGAAAGCGTTGCGAGAGTCCATGATCGGGTTCGGTGCGTTCAATGTCGCCAGCCGCGGTTCGCTGCCGGGCCGGTTTCGATTCCGCATTCTCGAAGAGTTGTCGATGCATTCCTCTCGACTGCGGATGCACGGTGCCACCGGGGTCGACCTGGCCTACACGGCCAGCGGAGTACTCGGCGGCGCAGTCGTCTTCGGTCACCGTGCCTGGGACAACGCGGCCGGTGCGCTGCTGGTACGCGCAGGAGGCGGAATCGTCACCGACCTTGCGGGTGAACCGTGGACGGTCGACTCTGCATCGGTCCTGGCAGCCGGACCGGGCGTGCACGAAGAATTGCTGAAGGTGATCACCGAACTCGGCGATCCCGTCGACTATCTGGAAGGACCGGTGCGATGAGCGTCGCGGTCAGAGTGATTCCGTGCCTCGACGTCGACGCCGGACGGGTCGTCAAGGGAGTCAACTTCGAAAACCTCCGTGACGCAGGCGATCCCGTGGAGCTCGCGGCCGCCTACGACGCGCAGGGTGCCGACGAACTGACCTTCCTCGACGTCACCGCGTCGACCTCGGACAGGGGCACGATGCTCGACGTCGTCAGCCGCACCGCCGAGCAGGTCTTCATCCCGCTCACCGTCGGCGGGGGAGTGCGCACCGTCGCCGATGTGGATCGGCTGTTGCGAGCCGGTGCGGACAAGGTCAGCGTCAACACCGCTGCGATCGCCCGACCGGAGTTGCTGCGCGAGCTCAGCGAACGGTTCGGCTCACAGTGCATCGTGCTCTCGGTCGACGCCCGAACCGTCCCTCAGGGGCAGCAGGACACCCCGTCGGGCTGGGAGGTCACCACGCACGGCGGCAAACGCGGCACCGGCATCGACGCCGTCGAATGGGCAGTGCGCGGTGCAGAACTGGGCGTCGGGGAGATCCTGCTCAATTCGATGGACGCCGACGGAACGAAGGCCGGATTCGATCTGCCGATGATCGCCGCCGTTCGGTCTGCGGTGCATGTGCCGGTGATCGCCAGCGGTGGAGCCGGTAGCGTAGAGCACTTCTCGCCGGCTGTGCACGCCGGAGCGGACGCCGTTCTTGCCGCGAGTGTCTTCCACTTCGGCGATCTCACCATCGGCCAGGTCAAGGATGCGATGCGCGCCGAGCACATCGTCGTTCGATAGCGAAGAGGATTTCCGATGACACTCGACCCGACGCTGTCCGCGCGGCTCAAGCGCAACGAGGCCGGGCTGTTCAGCGCCGTGGTGCAGGAAAGATCCACCGGTCAGGTACTCATGGTTGCGTGGATGGACGACGAGGCACTCGCTCGAACCCTCGACACCCGTAAGGGCACGTACTACTCACGGTCCAGGCAGCAGTACTGGGTCAAGGGTGAGACGTCGGGTCACACGCAGTACGTGCACGAGGTTCGACTCGACTGCGACGGTGACACCGTGCTGCTGGTCGTCGATCAGGTCGGCGCGGCGTGCCACACCGGCACTCACACCTGTTTCGACGCCGACGTCCTGTTGGGCCCCGACACTCAGGCGTGACCGGTCCCCGCTGCTATTCCCTTGTCCAACTGCGCCAGCAGAGTCGAACTCAGGGTCCCGAGTTGCTCGACCTCCGCGTCGGACAGACCCTCGAACACCAGCGACTGCACCGTGCCGACGTGCCCGGGTGCCGATTCCACGACTTTGGCCATACCTGCGTCGGTCAGCACCGCATAGGATCCCCGGCTGCCCGGGATACTCTCGCGCTCGACCCACCCGGCCTTCTCGAGCTTCGTCACCACGTGTGACAGGCGCGAGAGCGACGCATTCGCGTATTCGGCCAGATCGCGGAGTTGGATCCGCCGCTGGGGATTCTCGCTGACCGTCGCGAGGACGAAGTAGTCGAAGTGGGTCAGCTGCGAATCGCGCTGCAGCTGAGCGTCCAACGCTGCCGGCAACCGAGTGACCAGCGCGACGAGTGATCGCCAGGCCTCCTGTTGACTCTCGGTGAGCCAACGGGGATCCACCGTGTGTTGCGGTGTCGCCGACGTGTTCATCGCGGGGAACCTCTCGATCGAGTTGGTTGTCGCCTGCACATGATGCCTCGAGGTTCCCCCCACCCGAGGCATCGCGTCGGACAGTGCTCTAGCTGCGATGTGCTCGCAGGTACTCCAGAGCCTTGTCCGCATGGGCTTCGAACCGTACTTCGCTCGAGAAGGTCTCGAGGACCTTCCGGTCGGTGCCGATCACGAACGTCGCGCGTTTGACCGGGGAGAGCTTTGCCAGCAGACCGCGCTTGACGCCGAATGCGGTGGCGACACTGCCGTCCTCGTCGGAGAGCAGCGGGTAGTCGAAGGACTTGGCGGCGGCGAACTCTGCCTGCTTGGCGACAGCATCGGCGCTGATGCCGACGCGGGTTGCTCCGACCTCGGCGAACTCCGATGCCAAGTCCCGGAAGTGGCACGCCTCGGCGGTGCAACCGGGGGTGAAGGCAGCGGGGTAGAAGAACAGCACGATCGGACCGTTCGCCAGCAATTCGGTCAGTGTTCGGGTCTTTCCGGTCTGGTCCGGCAGGGAAAAATCGGGAACGAGCTCGCCTGGTTTCATGCTCGGCAGGTTACCGCGAGCACCGACCTTCCTGCCGCACCTGGGAGGATGGAGAAATGCACGGCGAGACGACCACCTACCCCAGCCCCACTCCCGATACCGAGAACTCGGACTCGACCACCTCACGTGAGGTGTTCCGGCATCTCGCCGCAGAGCACCGCGTGGTGCCCGTGACGCGAAAGGTGCTCGCCGACTCCGAGACTCCACTGTCTGCATACCGCAAGCTCGGTGCCGACCGGCCCGGAACCTTCTTGCTCGAATCCGCGCAGAACGGCAGCTCGTGGTCCAGGTGGTCGTTCATCGGTGCAGGCGCTCCGGCGTCGCTCACGGTCATCGACGGGGAGGCCGCATGGCGCGGCAACGTCCCCGCGGGCGTGCCGAGCGGCGGTGATCCTCTCGAAGTGCTGGCGCGGACATTGGAGCTGTTGCACTCGGAGCGGCTGCCCGGTCT
>NZ_LVCU01000458.1:0-7064 GCF_001647185.1 Rhodococcus sp. EPR-147 | reverse complement strand
TCTCGGTGTTCCGGAGATGGTCATGCTGCTCGCCACCGATCTCGCGGCCGTCGACCACCACGAGGGTGCGATCACCCTGATCGCGAATGCGGTGAACTGGAACGGCACCGACGAGCACGTCGACGAGGCGTACGACGACGCCGTGCGTCGTCTCGATCGCATGTGTGCGGACCTGTCGAAGCCCGCTGCCTCCACCGTCTCCACCGTCTCCAGGCCTACGCCGCAGTTCCGGCGGCAGCGCACGTCCGAGGGCTTCGGTGCCGACGTCGCTCGCCTGGTGGAGGAGATCGAGGCAGGGGAGGCGTTCCAAGTTGTGCTCTCTCAGCGTTTCGAGATGGACACCGATGCGTCACCCCTCGACGTCTATCGAATGCTGCGCGCCTCCAATCCCAGCCCGTACATGTATCTGATGCACGTCCCGGGCGAGAACGACGAGACGGCGTTCTCCATCGTCGGATCGAGCCCCGAGGCGTTGGTGACGGTGGTGGACGGTCTGGCCACCACGCATCCGATCGCGGGTACGCGTTGGCGCGGCACGTCCGAAGAAGAGGACGTGCTGCTCGAGAAGGACCTGCTCGCCGACGAGAAGGAGAACGCCGAACACCTGATGCTCGTCGATCTGGGCCGCAACGATCTCGGACGCGTCTGCGCTCCCGGCACCGTTCGCGTGAGCGACTACCGCCACATCGAGCGATACAGCCACGTCATGCATCTGGTGTCGACGGTCACCGGACGGTTGTCCGAGGGCAAGCGCGCCCTCGACGCGGTCAAGGCCTGCTTCCCGGCAGGCACCCTCTCCGGGGCCCCGAAGGTGCGCGCGATGGAACTGATCGACGAGCTGGAGCCGACGCGACGCGGAATCTACGGCGGCATCGTGGGCTACCTCGATTTCGCGGGGGACGCCGACACGGCCATCTCGATTCGCACCGCTCTGATCAAGGACGGCACCGCCTACGTTCAGGCCGGGGCAGGCGTCGTGGCCGACTCGGTTGCGGAATACGAGGACGACGAGGCACGGAACAAGGCGATGGCGGTGCTGGGAGCCGTCGCGGCAGCGGAATCACTCCGTGAGGTCGGCGGCCGATGACCGAGCGATCCGGTCGCCGCGGGTCGGCCGCTCTGCCCGTCGCCCTTCTGGTCGTTGCAGCGGCGTGCCTGTGGGGCGCGTCGAGAATGACCTGGGTTCGGGTGACGTCGTTCGACGGCCTCGGTGAGAGCAGGACGGACGAGCTGCTCGGCAGCACCTGGGCTGCTGCCACGACGCCGCTCGCGCTGGTGCTGGTGGCAGCGATCGCCGCGTCGTTCGCCGTGCGAGGGTGGGCCTCTCGGGTGCTGGCCCTGTTGATCGCTGTCGTAGCCGTGGCGGCCGCGATTCCGGCAGTTCGACTGCTCACTGCCGGGGCTTCGGATTCCGAATCCGCGGCGCTGGCTGAGCTTCCTGCACGCGCCCAGGTCTCGATGACGGACGTCTCGATTCTGCCGGCGATCGTCACCCTCGTCGGTGCTGTCTGCGCCTTCGCTGCTGCTGTGGTGTCGATTCGGAAAACGTTTGCCCCGCAGGTACTCTCGTCCAAGTACGACGCCCCGGCGGTGCGTCGCGACGAGATTGCTCGGCGCGCGCGCACCACGGCATCCGGTGCCGGCGCGGAGGACGAGGGAGAGGACCTCACCGAACGCATGATGTGGGACGCGCTCGACGCAGGCGAAGACCCTACCGACGAGTCCGGTACCCGGCGTTCGTCGGATTGAAACGGACCTCTACGCTAGGTCCGACCCCGATGAGATTCCTCACATCGGACGTCGACGCTCAGAAAGGACTGGGGGCACCATGACTGTTCTCGACTCGATTCTCGACGGTGTGCGAGCCGACGTGGCCGCGCGTGAATCGGTGGGCGATTTCGCCGCCGTGAAAGCAGCAGCGAAAGCAGCCCCGGCCCCCCTCGACGCGGCAGCTGCCCTCCGTGAGGACGGCATCGGCGTGATCGCCGAAGTGAAGCGGGCGAGCCCGTCCAAGGGCGCGTTGGCAGACATCGGTGATCCGGCTGTTCTCGCTCGCGCGTACGAGCAGGGCGGCGCTCGCATCATCAGCGTTCTCACCGAGGAGCGTCGGTTCCACGGTTCACTCGCGGACCTCGACGCGGTCCGTGCCGCCGTCTCGATTCCCGTGCTGCGCAAGGATTTCATCGTCGGTCCGTACCAGATCCACGAGGCTCGGGCCCACGGTGCCGATGTCATCTTGCTGATCGTCGCGGCACTGGAACAGGATGCGTTGACCTCGTTGCTCGACCGCACCGAGTCGCTGGGTATGACTGCGCTCGTCGAGGTGCACACCGAGGCCGAAGCGGATCGCGCCCTCGAAGCCGGTGCCAGCGTCATCGGTATCAACGCCCGCAATCTGAAGACGCTCGAGATCGACCGTGACAGCTTCGGCCGTATCGCGCCCGGGTTGCCCAGCGAGATCATCCGTATCGCGGAGTCCGGGGTACGGGGCACTGCAGATCTGCTCGCCTACGCCGGTGCCGGTGCCGACGCGGTACTCGTCGGCGAGGGCTTGGTCACGGCTGGGGATCCACGCACGGCCGTCTCGGACCTGGTGACGGCGGGAACGCATCCCTCGTGCCCCAAGCCCGCACGCTGACCCGAGCGCGGCTGCGGTCCGCCGTTGGGGCACACTGGACCGGTGAGCACCAGCAATTCTTCTTCCACCACGGACGCCCCGCAGGCAGTCCGTTTCAAGGGCGCTGATCTGCCGCAGAGCAGCATCGGCCTCACCGATCGCAGCGCGCACGAGCCCGATGTGGGTGGCCACTTCGGCGTCTACGGCGGCAGATTCGTGCCCGAGGCTCTGATGGGTGTGATCGAGGAAGTCACCGCCGAGTACGAGAAGGTGCGCAGCGACAACGAGTTCCTCGCTGAACTCGACCGACTGCAGCGCGATTACACCGGTCGCCCGTCACCGGTCTTCGAGGCGACACGGCTGTCCGAGCACGCAGGCGGCGCTCGTATTCTTCTCAAGCGAGAAGACCTCAACCACACCGGTTCTCACAAGATCAACAACGTTCTCGGCCAGGTTTTGCTCGCCAAGCGGATGGGCAAGACTCGTGTCATCGCGGAGACAGGTGCCGGTCAACACGGCGTCGCGACCGCCACGGCCTGTGCGCTGATGGGTCTCGACTGCGTCGTCTACATGGGCGAGGTCGACACCGAGCGCCAGGCCCTCAACGTCGCCCGAATGCGTTTGCTCGGGTCGGAAGTCGTCGCAGTGAAGTCCGGTTCACGCACTCTCAAGGACGCGATCAACGAGGCGCTGCGCGACTGGGTCACCCACGCGGACAACACGTATTACTGCTTCGGCACTGTCGCCGGGCCGCACCCGTTCCCGGTCATGGTGCGCGACTTCCAGCGCATCATCGGCCTCGAAGCGCGGCAGCAGGTGCTCGCGTCCACGGGCAGGCTGCCCGACGCCATCGCTGCCTGCGTCGGCGGTGGCTCCAACGCGATCGGCATCTTCCACGCCTTCATCGACGACGCCGACGTTCGACTGATCGGTTTCGAGGCGGCAGGTGACGGCGTCGAGACGGGTCGCCACGCCGCGACCATCAGCGGTGGAACCCCGGGAGCGCTGCACGGTGCCTACTCGTATCTGCTGCAGGACGAGGACGGTCAGACCGTCGACTCCCACTCCATCTCGGCGGGGTTGGACTACCCGGGCGTCGGTCCGGAGCATTCGTACCTGCACGACATCGGGCGCGCCGAGTACCGCGGCATCACCGATACCGAAGCCATGAACGCCTTCAAGCTGCTGTGCCGCACCGAAGGCATCATTCCGGCCATCGAGTCCTCGCACGCCATCGCCGGTGCATTGACACTCGGCAAGGAGTTGGGTGAAGGCGCGATCATCCTGGTCAACCTCTCCGGGCGTGGCGACAAGGATGTCGACACCGCGGCCGAGTGGTTCGGGCTGATCGACGGAGGCGGCGAAGCGAACGTGGACGACGAAGTGGGGATCAAGCCATGAGCAACAACGACTCTCGCCTCTCGGGGACCTTCGCGCAGTGCCGTGCCGAAGGGCGCGCAGCACTCGTCGGATACCTACCCGCGGGTTTTCCGACTGTGCCGCGCTCGGTCGAGGTGTTCAAGACCATGGTCGACGCCGGATGCGACATCGTCGAGGTGGGCATTCCGTATTCCGATCCGGTGATGGACGGCCCCACGATTCAGGCCGCAGCCGACGTTGCGCTGCGAGCCGGTGCTCGGGTCAAGGACGTGTTCGCAGTCACCGAGCAGGTCTCTGCCGCGGGCGGAAAAGCGGTTGTCATGACCTACTGGAACCTGGTGCTCAAGTACGGCATCGAGAACTTCGCGCGGGATCTCGCAGGCGCTGGTGGGCTCGGAATCATCACTCCGGATCTCATTCCCGACGAGGCACAGGAATGGATCGAGGTCTCGAACCGCTACGAACTCGACCGAATCTTCCTCGTCGCTCCGTCGTCGACCGAGGAGCGGCTCGTCAGCACCGTCGAAGCAAGTAGCGGCTTCGTCTACGCGGCCTCGACTATGGGCGTCACCGGAGCCCGCGACGCGGTGTCCTCGATGGCCCCCGCGCTCTCGGCGCGCATTCGTGAGCACTCCGACATCCCGATCGGTGTCGGCCTCGGTGTCCGTTCCGGTGCGCAGGCTGCCGAGATCGCCCGGTATGCCGACGCCGTGATCGTCGGTTCGGCATTGGTCAGTGCCGTGGACAAGGGACTCGACGCCGTGCGCGACCTGACGACGGAACTCGCCGAGGGTGTCCGTTCCGCTAACGTAGCGTCGTGACTTCGACCGCGATCCTGGCCTACATTCCCAGTCCGCCGCAGGGGGTGTGGCACGTCGGACCGTTGGCTCTGCGGGCCTACGCCCTGTTCATCATCATCGGCATCGTCGTTTCCGTGGTGTGGGGTGATCGACGCTGGGTGGCCCGAGGCGGAACCAAGGGCACAGTCCTCGACGTCGCAGTCTGGGCCGTCCCGTTCGGGCTGCTGGGCGGGCGTCTGTACCACGTCGCAACCGACTGGAAGACCTACTTCGGTCCCGGCGGAAACCCGATCGAAGCGCTGTACGTCTGGAACGGCGGATTGGGAATCTGGGGAGCGGTGTTCCTCGGCGGCGTCGGTGCCTGGATCGCCTGCCGTCGACGCGGAATTCCGTTGCCGGCATTCGGTGACGCTGTCGGCCCACCGATTCTTCTCGCCCAGGCGATCGGCCGCATCGGTAACTACTTCAACCAGGAACTGTACGGCCGTGCCACCACTCAGCCGTGGGGTCTGGAGATCTACGAGCGGGTCGACGCCAACGGACGGCTCGATCCACTCAACGGAGTCTCGACCGGTTTCGTGGAAAAAGTGGTGCATCCGACGTTCCTGTACGAGCTGTTGTGGAGCGTCGCGGTCGTCGTCCTTCTGGTTCTCGTGGACCGCAAGTACACGATCGGCCACGGTCGACTGTTCGCGCTGTACGTTGCCGGATACTGCGCGGGGCGGTTCTGGGTGGAACTCATGCGCGACGACTTCGCCACGACGATCGCCGGTATCCGCATCAACACTTTCACCTCCGCCATCATCTTCGTTCTGGCGGTTGCGTACTTCGTGATCGCCACCAAGGGCCGAGAAGAACCGGCAACGCTGAGGTCGAACGACGACGAGGATCGCGAGGTCTCCGAGGTCACCTCGTCGGATGCGACAGACTCGCGCCCGACGCCGGTCGACGACACCACGGACGCGGGCACCGCCGACGTGCAGCCCGCTGGGACGTCCGACAAGAAAGCCGAGGAAGAAGGCAGTACGCGTGGTTGATTTCGACAAGACCCCTGGACCCGAGCCCGAGCCGGGTTCCGGCACTGCCGATTCCAGCGACAACGCGACCGAGCGGACCGCATCGTTCGGCACGCCGTTCGACTACGACGCCACTGCCGAAGCGTCGCTCTCGGAGCCTCCTGGAACCTCGGAGTCCGCGCCCTCGCACGGTCCGACCGGCCCCACGGGTCCGGGGTGGGACACGTACTCGGGTATCGGAAACGGGCCGGGTTGGTCCAGCACGCCGAGCTACCCGGCACCGAGTCCGGACGGCAGTACCGACAATCCGCTTGGTGGATTCCCGCCACCCCCCGGCTACCAGCAGCAGGGTTACGGCCAGCAGAGTTATCCGCAACAGGGGTATCCGCAGCAGGGCTATCCGCAACAGGGGTACGGCCAGCCACAGAATTTCGGCCAGCCACAGAATTTCGGTCAGCAGGGGTATCAACAGCAGGGTTACCCACAGCCGGGTTATCAACAGCAGGGCTACCCACAGCAGGGGTACGGCCAACAGGGTTTCCCGCAACAGAGCTACGGCCAGCAGGGCTATGGCGTACCCCCTGGCTACCAGGGCGGACCCGGGTTCGGTGTAGGCCCCGATGCGCCGTACGGGCGTGATCCGATGACCGGCGAGCCGCTGTCGGACAAGTCCAAGATCGTCGGCGGCCTGTTGCAGATATTTCTCGGCTGGTTGGGTGTCGGTCGCTTCTATCTCGGCAGTATCGGGATCGGTGTCGCCCAGCTGCTCCTGTTCTTCTTCGGGGTGCTGCTCACCGCAGTGTTCGGCCTCGGACTGATCGTGTTGTTCGGGCTGTTCGTCTGGCACCTCGTCGACGGCGTGCTGATACTGGTGGGCAATGTGACGGACCCTCAGGGGCGAAAACTGAGAGACTGAACCCTTGTTCGCACCGCATCCGCACAAGGGAGCCCGACGTGAGTGACTCAGGTAAATGGCCGTCCAACGGTTCGCCGGAAGACGGATCCGGTTCGACGGAGCCGACGATCTCGTTCGAGAAGAACACCCCTACAGGGCCGGGTCCCGTCTACGGCGCACCCGATCCCAAGTACAGCACTCCGACCTACGGCACTCCCGGCGTCGACGAGCAGGGGCAGTTCGGGCCTCCACCCGGCACCGGTTACCCACCGCCATCCGAGGGGTCCGGCCAGTACGGCGCTACCCAGTACGGCGGCCAACAGTACGGCGGTCCTCAGTACGGCGCTCCCCAATAC
>NZ_LVCU01000457.1:0-1753 GCF_001647185.1 Rhodococcus sp. EPR-147 | reverse complement strand
GGCGACCATCGCGAGTACCTCTCGCTCAAGTTCGATCCGCAATCGATCGCCGAATTGCCCAAGCCGAAGCCCAAGTTCGAGATCTTCGTGTACTCGCCCCGCGTCGAAGGTGTGCACCTGCGATTCGGAGCCGTTGCCCGCGGCGGACTGCGCTGGTCGGATCGACGTGAGGACTTCCGGACCGAAATTCTCGGACTCGCCAAAGCCCAGATGGTCAAGAACGCCGTCATCGTGCCGGTCGGAGCCAAGGGCGGATTCGTCGTCAAGCGGCCCCCTGTCGTGACCGGTGACGCCGATCGAGATCGCCAGGCCCACGCCGAGGAAGGCAAGGCCTGCTACCGCCTGTTCATCGCCGGGCTGCTCGACATCACCGACAATCTCGACCGCGCTACCGGAACGGTGACGGTTCCCACCGGAGTCGTGCGCCGCGACGGAGACGACACCTATCTCGTCGTTGCCGCGGACAAGGGCACCGCGACCTTCTCGGACATGGCCAACGACGTTGCCGCGAAGTACGGTTTCTGGCTCGGCGACGCCTTCGCGTCCGGTGGTTCGGCGGGCTACGACCACAAAGCCATGGGCATCACCGCCAAGGGTGCGTGGGAGAGCGTCAAACGCCACTTCCGTGAGCTCGGAATTGACACGCAGAGCCAGGACTTCACAGTCGTCGGCGTCGGCGACATGAGCGGGGACGTGTTCGGCAACGGCATGTTGCTCAGCCGGCACATTCGCCTGCTCGCCGCGTTCGATCACCGGCACATCTTTCTCGATCCCGACCCCGAGCGTGAGTCCTCGTTCGCCGAACGGGAGCGGTTGTTCGCACTGCCGCGGTCGTCGTGGGCGGACTACGACACCTCGCTCATCAGTGCGGGCGGCGGCGTGTGGGAGCGGACGCGCAAGTCGGTCCCGATCAGTGCGGCGGCGCGCGCTGCCCTCGGGTTGGGGGATTCCGTGGTCGCGCTGTCACCCCCGGAGCTGGTGAACGCGATCCTTCGGGCCCCGGCCGATCTGCTGTGGAACGGCGGAATCGGTACGTACATCAAGGCGTCCACCGAAACCAATGCCGAGGTCGGTGACAAGGCCAACGACACGGTGAGGGTCGACGGAATCGACGTGCGCGCCGCCGTGGTGGGGGAGGGCGGCAACCTCGGAGCCACCGCACTGGGCCGCATCGAATACGCCGCTGCCGGAGGCAAGATCAACACCGATGCCGTCGACAACTCCGCGGGTGTGGACTGCTCCGATCACGAGGTCAACATCAAGATCCTGTTGGAGACGGCCATCACCAACGGCAACCTCGCGCGCGAGGATCGGGACGAGCTGCTCGCGTCCATGACCGACGAGGTGGGCCGGCTGGTGTTGTGGGACAACATCATGCAGAACGAGCTGCTCGGCACCTCGAGGTTCGACGCACCGAGCCTGGTCACCGTGCACAGTCGGGTGATCGAGGATCTGGAAGTGCGCCGAGGTCTCGATCGCGAGCTGGAGGCGCTACCGACCGAGGCGGATCTACGGCGTCGCAAACAGGACGGCCGCGGGCTGACCTCGCCGGAACTCGCGACTCTGATGGCTCACGTGAAGCTGGCGTTGGAAGCCGAACTGCTCGACAGCGAACTGCCCGACAGTGACGTCTTCGCTCCGCGGCTGCCCAAGTATTTCCCCGCGCCGCTGCGAGAGCCGTACGCCGCCGCGATCACCACGCATCCTCTCCGGCGGCAGCTGGTGGCCACGACGCTGGCCAACGAGGCCATCG
>NZ_LVCU01000456.1:0-26779 GCF_001647185.1 Rhodococcus sp. EPR-147 | reverse complement strand
CACCGAGATATTCGGACTCGACGAGGTGTGGAACTCGATCAGGGCCGCGGACGTGCCGACTGCGGTCTCGGCCGAACTGTTGCTCGAGTCGCGTCGCATGCTCGACCGTGTCTCGCGCTGGCTGCTGGCCAACCGTCCGCAGCCGCTGGCCGTCGGCGCCGAGATCAGTCGGTACGCCGGTCAGGTGCGGGCACTGCAACCGTCGGTGTCCAGGTGGATCTCCGGGCATCAAGCCAGCGACCTGGACTCCCGATCGGCTGCGGCGATCGAACGCGGCGCGCCGGCCGAGCTGGCGCGCCGGATCTACGGCTTGCTCGATGTGTACTGCCTACTCGACATCATCGATATCGCCGACATCGTCGACCGGGACGGAGCCGAGGTCGCCGAGCTCTACTTCGCCCTCGATGCGCACATCGGTATCGACTGGTTGCTCACCGCGGTGTCCAAGCTGGCCCGCGGAGACCGCTGGCATTCGTTGGCGCGCTTGGCTCTTCGCGACGATCTGTATTCCTCGTTGCGGGGAATCACGCAGGCCGTATTGGCGGGCGGCGAGCCGGACGAGTCGGTTGCGGAGAAGATCGCCGAATGGGAGTCGACCAACTCGTCTCGTCTGGCGAGGTCTCGTGCGGCGTTGACCGAAATCGCCGAGTCGGGAACCCTCGACCTGGCCACCCTGTCGGTCGCTGCCCGACAGGTCCGCAACATGGTGCCCTGACCTTCAGCACCACATCGCCACGGGCGAGACCGCCGATACTCGACCGAGAAGAGGAAACGACCACGTGAGTGTCCCCGACGCCCATCTGTCCGACAAGCGACCTGAAACCGAGCGAGTGGGCTTTCATGCCACCGTGGACGTGCGGTGGTCGGATATGGATGTGTATCAACACATCAACCATGCCCGGATGGTCACTCTCCTCGAAGAGGCACGCATTCCCTGGCTGTTGGTGGACGGGAGGCCGACGGCGAACCTGCGCCACGGCGCGGTGATCGCGGATCTGCACGTGAAGTATCGAGGCCAGCTCCGGCACGAGGACGGGCCCCTCGATGTGTTCATGTGGATCGACGCGGTGCGGGCGGTGGACTTCGTCGTCGGATACGAGGTACGAGCCCGGGGAGCGTCGTTGGACACTCCCGCGGCCGTGGTGGCCTCGACACAGATTGCGGCGTTCGACATCGATGCGCAGCGGCTGCGCCGGCTCACTCCCGAAGAGCGTGAGTTTCTCGTGAGCTGGCAGCGTGTATGAGCGCGTACTGACCGTTCCCGATGCGGTCGAGCGGGAGAACCTGGCGACGTTCTGCACCAGGGCGCTGCGTCTGGACGAAGCTGCGGTGATCCGTATGCGGACCCGAGCGGGCGGCGGTGTGTCCTGCTGGGCGGCAACGGGTTTCGATGCTCTCGCGGCTCGGGTCATCACCGGGACCGTGGTGCCCGACGACACGAGTGCCGGTGCCGACGTGTTGGTCGCGGCGGTGCAGCAGGCGACCGACGGTGTGATCGACCCGGGATTTTCGATGGATTCCGCCTGGCGCGGAGCCCTGCCACCGGACGGCGGCTTCGGCCATCTCGACGATGTGCCGGCCCGGGTGCTCGTTGGGCTCGCGCAGCGCGGCGTCGCACTGGCCAAGGAGCACGGCAGCAGTCACGGTCCGCCGAGTTCGTTGCTCGAACAGGAGGTATTGCACGTCGCGGGCGAGAACGACGACGTCTCGATCTCGATGCGAACGGTATTCGCCTTGACCGCAATGGGTTTCGTGCCACACAGTGGCAGCGACCCGTTGACCGTCGACGTCGACCCGGATCGGATCGCGCCCGACGAGGTGGTTCGGGTGCGGGTGTCGAAGGTCTGGCTACGTCTCGATGCCCGCTACGGCTCCGTCTTCGCTCGTCGCGCGGGACAACAGTTGTCGCTCACCGTCGAGCGTTAGACGAGCCACGCAGCGGCGTTCGCCGGAAGCCTGCCGTCCACCAACGGCGCACTGGCCAGCAGCAACTCGCCGGGAGGCAGCGGGATCGACTCCTCCGACGCGTTCAAGGCGCAGATCAGGCCACCGCGTCGACGAAATGCCAGGCAGCCGGAAGGAGATCCGTACCAATCGACTCCGCTACCGGTGAATTCCGGACGTAGAGCCCGCAGCTCGAACGCCGTCCGATAGAGGCTCAGCATCGAATCGACGTCTTCGAGTTGCGCCTCGGCGGTGTACCCGTCCCATTCGGCCGGCATCGGCAACCATGTTCGATCGGTGGAGGAGAACCCGAACGGTGGTGTGTGCCCCTCCCACGGCATCGGCACTCGGCAGCCGTCGCGGCCGCGCTCTGCGTGCCCGGATCGCTCCCACACCGGATCCTGCAACGCACTGTCGGGCAGTTGTACGTTCGGCAGCCCCAGTTCGGCACCGTTGTACACGAAAATCGTTCCGGGAAGCGCCAATTCGACGAGGATCATGGCGCGCGAGCGCGCCCGACCGAGGTCCCCACCGCCGTATCGGGTGACCTCACGCTCGACGTCGTGATTCGACAGCGTCCACGTCGGAGTTCCGTCGACCAGTTCTACTGCGGCAAGGGAATTGGAGATGGCGTCGCGGATGGTTGCGGCGTCGAAATCGACACTGGCCAGCCGGAAGTTGAAACCCAGGTGCAACTCGTCGGGCCTGATGTACTCGGAGAAGCGCACGTTGTCCTGCACCCAGATCTCACCGACGGTCACCGCTTCGGGGAATTCGTCCATGACGGCTCTGATGCGTCGATGCAGGTCGTGGACCCGAGGATTGTTGAACCGGGGATCGTCGTCGTCGTTCTTCATCAACGCGTTGAGTTCGAGACTCATGTCGGCCAGGTCGACGGGTTTGGCCATACCGTGCGCCACATCGAGCCGGAAGCCGTCGACGCCGCGGGAAAGCCAGAATCTCAAGGTGCGCGCGAAGTCGTCGAACACCTCCGGGTTGTTCCAGTTCAGATCCGGTTGCTCGGGCGCGAAGATGTGTAGGTACCACTGACCGGGGGATCCGTCGGGCTCGGTGATCCGAGTCCAGGCCGGGCCACCGAAGATGCTCGGCCAGTTGTTCGGCGGCTGCGCACCGTCGTCACCACGTCCGTCTCGAAAGATGTAGCGAGCACGCTCGGCACTACCGCGCGCCGCCGTCAGGGCCGATCGGAACCACGGGTGCTCGCTGCTGGTGTGATTGGGCACCAGGTCCATCGTGACCTTGATGTCGCGCGCATGAGCTTCGTCGACCAACGCGTCGAAGATCTCCAGGTTGCCGAACAGGGGGTCGATGTCACGCGGATCCGACACGTCGTACCCGTGATCGGCCATGGGCGACCGGGTGATGGGTCCGATCCAGACTGCGTCTATTCCCAGCAGCTCCAGGTAGCCGAGCTTGTCGCGAATTCCGTCGAGGTCACCGATGCCGTCACCGTTGGAGTCCGCGAACGAGCGGGGATAGATCTGGTAGAGGACGGCGTCCTGCCACCACAACAGCTCGGAGCTTTCGATCGGATCGGTCACAAGGGGCAATAGTGCCAAACGATCGGCCGCAGAACGATTCAGGGGCGTTCGGGCACGACAGGAGGCAGCCTCGTAGGTCAACGAACAGTAAAGCTTTGTGCTCATTCACATGACCGACTCCTGCCGGTTCGTTGGGAAAGTGTTGTATGTTCTGCTCCTGGAACAAGTAGCGGCGGAAGCCGCGCCCGACGGTGAGGACGCGACGGAAACCATGATCACTTCGACCATCGAAGCCGTACGACTCGGCGACATCGCTCTGAACGACAGCCCCATCGAGCCGACTTGGATTCTCGAAGGAAACCCGCAGGCTCGCCTCGCCGAGTGGTCGAAGAGCATCGACGGAACCACCACCACCAACGTGTGGGACTGCACGGCAGGACGCTTCCGGTGGTACTTCGCCGTCGACGAGATCGTGCACATCATGGACGGTTCGGTGACCGTCTCGAGTGACGACCACGCACCGCGCACCCTGCTTCCCGGCGATGCCGCACTGTTCCGTGCGGGCACCTGGTCGGAGTGGTACGTGGAGAACTACGTACGCAAGCACGCCATCCTGCGCCAGCACCTACCCGCTCCCATGAGCTTCGCGCTCAAGGTGGCCGGCTCCGTTCGCGCGCGGGTGGGCAAGCTCAAGGTCGCCGTCGGCGGCAAGAGCCCGCAGCGCGTCGGATCGCTGTAGCCCGCTGCGCTGTCGGGGCCGTCAGATCGCCGAGTTCATCATCGAATTGGCGGCCATCTCCATGTAGTCGATCAACTGGGCTCGGTGCGCGGAGTCCATGACCTCGGGGGCGATCGACGCGATCGCGATGTGCATGCAGCGGAGCCACGCGTCTCGCTCCATCGGTCCGATCCGAAACGGGTTGTGGCGCATACGAAGTCGAGGATGGCCACGCTCGTCGGAGTAGGTTCGCGGACCGCCCCAGTACTGCTCGAGAAACATCCGCATCCGCCGTTCGGCCGGTGCCAGATCCTCCTCGGGGTACAACGGCCGCACTAATTCGTCCTTGGCGACTTCCTCGTAGAACTTCGCCGTGAGTGACCGGAACGTCTCGGCACCGCCTACCGCGTCGTAGAACGTCTGCTGCGGTTCGGTCATCACACTCTCTCTGTTCGTTCCTGGTCGGCGTCGGTCACGTCCATTGTCCCTCAGCTGCCTCGCTCGGCCACGACCCCACCCGGGCGACCCAGTGCGTACGGTGCCTTGATGTCGGCATCGTCGAACGCCTGGAGGATCTCCTGGTGCAGTCTGCGCTGTACGGCCCACTGGCGTCCGGGGCGGGTCTTGATCGTGATGCGGATGGTGACGGTGTCGGCGCTGACCGCGTTGACACCGAGCATCTCGGGCGGTTCGAGGATGTCATCGGCGAAGTCCTTCGATTCCACCACCGCCAGCGTGGTGCGTTCGGCGACTGCGCGGGCCTCGTCGATGTTGGCCGTGTGGGACACGGGCAGATCCAACACGGCGACCGCGAAGCCCTGACTCATGTTGCCCACGCGCAGCACCTCGCCGTTGCGGCAGTACCACACGGTGCCGTTGACGTCCCTGATCGTCGTGACGCGTAGCCCGACGCTCTCGACCGTGCCGGTCGCTTCACCGAGGTCGACGACGTCGCCCACTCCGTACTGGTCCTCGAGGAGCATGAAGATACCCGAGAGAAAGTCTCGGACCAGGTTCTGCGCACCGAAGCCGAGGGCGACGCCGACGATCCCGGCCGAGGCGATGAACGGAGCGACGTTGACCCCCACGACGTCGAGCACCGACAGCACGAACCACGTGAGAATCATGACCGAGACGGCGGACTTGAGCACCGAGCCGATCGTGTTGGCACGCTGTTTGCGCCGCTCGTTGAGAATCGCGCCCTTGACGGTGCTCGACGAACGCTCGCGCAGCGGACGCAGCAGCGTCGGAGACTTCCCGACGTTGTTGCGGGTGAATCGGTCGATCAGTTTGTGCAGGACGAGGCGCAGCACGATGGCGAGGGCCAGATAGCCGAGAGCCTGCAGCGGACGATCGACCAACCAGTCGCGTCCGGTCTCCGTCAGCTCGAACGCTCGGGTGTCGAGATCTCGCAACAGCGACGGTTCGGAGAGGGACGATGCGGACAGGAAGGTTGATACAGACACCCGAAAAGTCTACGGAGACGCAGAAATCTTGCCAGTCACGCAGCGCATGGAGCCGTCGTTCGTCGTTCGTGAACGCGAGGATGCGAGATGTTCACCGATCGGCAACAGAAAATGCCGGGAAAAAGGCTGTGCGAGGAGGGTGCATTCGTGTTCCACTGTGACTCGTGTTCCACGCAAGCCATGCGCGGGCGCCGACTGTTTCTGGAGCAACGCATGAAGAACTCGCAACACCGCCATCGACAACTCCCGCCCACTGAGGGCCGCACCACGCACGACCAGCGTGAGACGGCCTCGGGGGCTTCTCCGCTGCGTGTGGTGCCGACGGCCCACAGTGCCACGGGCGACGACGCCGTACCGGCGTGGGTCAAGCGCCGTGTGCTGCTCCTCAATGCCACCTTCGAACCACTGACCGCGCTTCCGATGCGCCGGGCGGTGGTTCTTCTCGTTTGTGGGAAGGCCGACGTGGTGCACGACGATCCGGAGGGGCCGTTCATCCGGTCGGCCGACCGCTCGGTGCAGGTGCCGTCGGTGATCAGACTGCGGACGTTCGTCCGTGTTCCGTATCGAGCCCGGGTACCCATGACCCGACAGGCGCTGATGCACCGCGATCGGTTCCGGTGCGCATACTGCGGAAGCAAGGCCGAGACCGTCGACCACGTGGTTCCGCGCAGCCGCGGAGGTGGCCACTCGTGGGAGAACTGTGTCGCCTGCTGCGCCTCGTGCAACCATCGCAAGGCGGACAAACTGCTCAGTGAGATCGGCTGGACGTTGCGCGCCCAGTTGGTGCCGCCGAAGGGTCCGCACTGGCGACTGTTGGCGACGACGAAGGAGCTGGATCCCAGTTGGCTCGCGTACCTCGGTGAGGGCGCTGCCTGACGCGGGTACGCCTGCACTTTTCGGTCACAACACCGGCCCCGACGTGGTCCGACGCGCAATTGTCGACTAACGTCACACCCTGTGAGCATTTTTGAGACCACGCTGATATTCGGGGTGATTCCGGTTGCGGTGATCGGACTCCTCGGCGCGTTGTCCTACTTGACCGACAAGCAGCCCGGTATGGACGTTCCGCCCTACCGACTGACGGACGAGTGGACGCGCGAGCCATTGCTGTGGACTGCTACGGACGAGGTGACTCCTTTCGGAGGTCACGGTTCGCACGGTGCCGACACAGCCGACTCGATCGGAGGTTCCGCAAGTGGCAAGTGGTGAACTCGTCCGCAGTGACGTCAGAGAAGAAGACCTGCCCGTCGGTGCAGCCCTCACCGCGAGCGGCCGCATCTCGGCTGCTCACGAATTCGGGACGACCAACCCCGAGCACCTGCCGTTCGCGACGCAGGACCTGGTTGCACTCGACGATGCACTCACGCAGGCGATTCGACAGACCAAGATCCGGTTCAACGTCTACATCGGTGATCTCGGCGCAGATCCCGCTGCGGGTGCGGATTCGGTGTTCCCCGGCACACCCGATGCCATCCGTTCGGTCCTGGTCTCCGTCGACCCCAATCGGCATGCTCTCGAGATCCGCACCGGCAGGCGAGTGTCCAACCGTGCGACCGACCGGGTTGCACAGTTGGGTGTCACCGCCGCGCTCGGTCCGTTCCGCGACGGCAATCTCATCGACGGTCTGGTCACTGCCGTCCGGGTGATGACCGCGTCCATCCTCAGCCCGTAACTCTCCACCTCCAGACCGCGCTTCCACGACGAGGGCCGGTTGTCCACCTCGCGGTGGGCAACCGGCCCTCGTCGTCTGTGCCGTCCAGATCAGCTCGCGTCGAACTCCCGCGCAGCGAGAGCCCGGACGACGCCGGCCCGTCCCTCGATCACCAATCGCCGAAGGGCGGGCGGCAGATCACCGTCCAGGAACTCGTCCGCGGCCGCCAGTGACTGCTCACTGATCGACCAGGACGGATAGAGCCCGATCACCACGGTCTGCGCGACCTCGCTGGATCGACGAGACCACACACCTTCGATGGCGTCGAAGTAGCGAGCGACATACGGTTCGAGCAGCTCGCCCTGACCGGGGCCGGCGAAGCCGCCGATGATCGAGCGAGCGGTGATGTTCGGCACCGCGTCGTCGTCGACCACCGTGGTCCACGCCTGTTCCTTGACCTCCGCGCTCGGGCGTGCAGCACGTGCCGCCGCAGCCGATCGAGCCCCGGCAGCGGTGTTGTCCTTGCCCGCCTCGGCGTCGATGACCGGCGATTCCAGTCCATCCGCGTCGATGGCCCCGGCACCGGCCAGGGCCGTGACGATGCGCCACCGCAGATCGGTGTCGACTCCCAGACCGGACAGGGACTGACCGTCGACGTCACCGTCGAGCAATGCGCGCAGCACCTCGATGTGGCGATCGCCGAGTTCGATGCCGGTGAGGGCGTTGACGAAGGCCAGCTGGTGATCCGAGCCTGCTTCGGCGCCACGCGCCAGCTCGAGCAGAGCATCGGCGAACTCGGGGGTACCGTGTTCGGCTGCCCACGCAGGATCGGCGTAGCTGGTGATGGCGGTCTGAGCTTGAAGCAGCAGACGTTGCACCACACCCACTTCCGTTTCACCGCCGATTCCGCGCTGGACGAGGGCAACGAAGTCTCGCGCCTTCATCTCGGCGGATCGAGTCATTTCCCAGGCCGCCGACCACGCAAGGGTGCGGGGGAGTGGTTCGGCGATGTCGCCGATTCGGGAAAGCAGGACATCGAGTGAATCCGGGTCCAGACGCACCGCGCAGTACGTCAGGTCGTCGTCGTTGACCAGAACGAGCTTGCCGCGCGAGACACCCACCAGCGCGTCGACAGTCGTCGACTCGGCAGCATCGAGGTCGAGTTCGACGCGGTCGGTGCGCACCAGCTTGCCGTCGACGTCGTCGTAGATGCCGACCGCGATGCGGTGTACGCGATGCTCGCCTGCACCCGGGGCCGCACCGGTCTGCAGCACCGAGAAGCGGGTGAACTTGCCGTCGGCGTCGACGTCGAAGTCCGGACTCAGGGTGTTCAGGCCGGTGGTGCGCAGCCACTGGGCGCCCCAATCGGACAGATCGCGTCCCGACGACTTCTCCAGTGCTGCAAGAAGATCCGAGAACGTGGCGTTGCCGAAGGCGTGATCGACGAAGTACGCACGCAAGCCGGCGAGGAAGTCCTCCTTACCGACGTACGCCACCAGTTGCTTGAGCACACTCGCGCCCTTGGCGTAGGTGATGCCGTCGAAGTTGACCTCCACGGCCGCGAGATCGGGAATGTCGGCGGCGATGGGATGCGTCGACGGCAGCTGGTCCTGGCGGTACGCCCAGGCCTTCTCGACGTTGGCGAAGGTGGTCCACGCGTTGGTGTACTCGGTTGCCTCGGATTGGCACAGCACCGAAGCGAACGTCGCGAAGGACTCGTTGAGCCACAGATCGTCCCACCACGTCATGGTCACCAGGTCGCCGAACCACATGTGTGCCATCTCGTGCAGTACGGTCTCGGCGCGACGCTCGTACGAGGCGCGTGTCACCTTGGACCGGAAGACGTAGTCCTCGAGGTACGTGACGGCACCGGCATTCTCCATCGCGCCGGCATTGAACTCGGGCACGAACAGCTGGTCGTACTTTCCGAAGGCATAGGGAGTGCCGAAGTTCTCGTGGTAGAAACCGAAGCCCTGCTTGGTCTCGGTGAACAGGCGTTCCGCGTCCATGTGCTCGGCAAGTGATGCGCGGCAATAGATTCCGAGGGGAATGGTGCCGTGGTCGTCGGTGTACGAGTCGGTCCACTCCGCGTACGGCCCGGCGATCAGCGCGACGAGGTAGGTGCTCATCGACGGGGTCGTGTCGAACACGTGCTCGCCCGCTGCAGGCTCGGCGGCGTGCGCGGCGTTGGAGATGACGGCCCAGCTCTCCGGCGCGGTGACCTTCACATCGAAGGTGGCCTTGAGATCGGGCTGATCGAAGCAGGCGAACATGCGCTTGGCATCGGCGGTCTCGAACTGCGAGTACAGGTAGACCGAATCGTCGGACGGGTCGACGAAGCGGTGCAGGCCCTCTCCGGTGTGCGAATAGAGGCAATCGGCGTCGATGACGAGCTCGTTGTGCTCGGCCAGATTCTCGAGCGCGAGGCCCGTCGACTCGTCGTAGTTCGCGGTATCGATACCGGTGCCGTTGAGCGTCGCGGAGCGGATTTTGCTCGCGATGATGTCCACGAAAGTCGACGCCCCGGCGGTTGCCGCGAACGTGATGGTGGTGAGCGAGCGGAAGGTCTTCTCGCCCGGATTGCCCTCGCCGTCGGTGAGATCGAGAACGATCGCGTACTTCGTTTCCCCGATGATCGCCGAACGCTCGGAGGCTTGGTCACGCGTCAGGTTGGGAGCAACCACTTCAGTCGACACCTCTTCGTGTAGTTATGGGTAGTGCCGTCCATCCCATCACGTCACGCGTACCCCGCGCTGGCCGACGGGCCGTGCGGAATGTCTGCGCGGTGTGCGGTTGTTACGCAATGAAGACACGATGACCTCGACTTCTAAGGAGTAGGACAGTGGCCGGTTCAGGACAGAAAGACACTGCGGATTTTTGGTTCGACCCACTGTGCCCGTGGTGTTGGATCACCTCGCGGTGGATTCTCGAAGTGCAGCAGGTGCGAGACATCGATGTGAACTTCCACGTCATGAGCCTGGCAGTGCTCAACGAGGGCCGCGATCTGCCCGAGGAGTACGCCGCGATGATGAAGAAGGCCTGGGGGCCGGTCCGCGTTGCCATCGCCGCAGCCAAGCTGAAGGGTGACGAGATCCTCGACCCGCTGTACGCGGCCATGGGAACACGAATTCACAACGAGGGCAACAAGGATTTCGACGTCGTCATCGCGGAGTCGTTGGCCGAACTGGACCTGCCCGGTGACCTGGCGAAGGCAGCCGAGAGCACCGACCACGACGAGGACCTGCGGACCAGCCATCACGCAGGCATGGACAAGGTCGGACCCGATGTCGGCACCCCGACCATCCACGTCAACGGCGTGGCCTTCTTCGGCCCTGTGCTCTCCCGAATCCCACGTGGCGAAGAGGCAGGCAAACTGTGGGACGCATCGGTGATCTTCGCGTCGTACCCGCACTTCTTCGAGCTCAAGCGCAGCCGCAACGAGGACCCGCAGTTCGACTGATCGCACTTCCCCTCGTGCGTGGAAACTCGTAGCAGGAGTAGAGCTTTCACGCACGAGGGGGTGCTAGGCCACGATTCGATCCGAGCCGTCCTCGGTACCGAACGTCAGGTGCTCGCCCAGGTGGAAGCGTCGCGCCGACCACGCCGCTGCGGCCGCATCGAGAAAGTCGTCGACGGCGGGTCCTGGCGGTAGATCCGCCAGATCGACGTGTTCGCTCCATCGCATCATCGAGGCCAGTCGTTGTCCGACACCGCGGCCGGTCTTCTTCGACGAGAAGACCGTCGCCGGGGACATGGCCCGGAACGAGCATTCGGGATGTACCTCGATGTACCTGTCCCGATCGACGTCCGCATCCCGCCACGCCTTCACGGACGGCAGGATGTGCCACGTCTGCTTGCTGATCGCTTTGCCGGTGAGCTGCCGAGAAACGGCACACGCTTCGGGATACGACTCGGCGTCGAGTACGCCTGCGACCGGCGTGTGGAAGATGGAGCTGCGCGCCGTACCGAGAAACGTCTTCGCCTCCAGTTCGCTGACGCGATAGCCGTGCTCGGGCAGCGACAGCGGCATGTCGACGCCCACCCGTGCGCAGTCCCGTGTCACCTCGAGCACCTCCGTCACCGACGCGCACGCGGTCCACGTCAACGTCGTCTCGGCCAGAACCGCGACCACCCACGCGCCTTTCGCGCCGTCCACACCGGCGAATTTCTCGGCTTCGGAGTTCACCTGTCAGACTCTAGGCATGCGCGTATACCTGGGTGCCGACCACGCCGGCCTCGAGTTCAAGAATCAGATCATCGAACACCTGACGGCGACCGGGCACGAGCCCGTCGACTGCGGTGCCTTCGACTACGACCCCGTCGACGACTACCCGGCATTCTGCATCGACGCAGCACGCCGCGTCGTCGCCGACCCGGGTAGCCGCGGCCTGGTGCTCGGCGGTTCCGGCAACGGCGAGCAGATCGCAGCCAACAAGGTGCCGGGCGCTCGCTGCGCGCTGGCGTGGAGCGTCGAGACCGCCAAGTTGGCCCGCGAGCACAACGACGCTCAGCTCATCGGCATCGGTGGCCGCATGCACACCCTTCCCGAGGCCCTCGCCATCGTCGACGCCTTCCTCGGCACTCCGTTCTCGGGCGAAGAGCGCCACCAGCGCCGCGTCGACATCCTGTCCGAGTACGAACGCAGCGGCGAGGCACCCGTCGTGCCGGGAAAGCCCGAGTAGGTGCCCGAGGGGCACACTCTGCACCGACTGGCTCGGTTGCATCAACGTCGGTTCGGCGGGGCACCGGTCGAGGCGAGCAGTCCGCAGGGGCGCTTCACCTCCGGTGCCGCGCTGATCGACGGTCTCGTACTGGAGAAGGCCGAGGCCTGGGGCAAGCATCTGCTGCACCGATACGAGTCGGATCTGATCGTGCACATCCACCTCGGCCTCTACGGGAAGTTCACCGAACAGTCTGTGCCGCTGAGCGATCCGGTGGGTGCCGTGCGGTTGCGCATGGTGGGGGAGAAGTACGGAACCGACCTGCGCGGACCCACGGCCTGCGAGAGCTACACCGAGGAGCAGGTCGACGCCCTGGTGGCGCGACTGGGCCCGGACCCCCTGCGCAAGGACGCGGACCCGGACGGGGCTTGGGCGCGAATCTCCAAGTCGCGCACGGCAATCGGAGCCTTGCTGATGGATCAGAAGGTGCTCGCCGGCGTCGGAAACGTCTACCGCGCCGAAATTCTGTTCCGGCACGAGATCAATCCGATGCGACCGGGCAAGGACCTCGATCGAGCGGAGTGGGACGCGATCTGGCTCGACCTCGTGGAATTGATGAAGATCGGTGTTCGACGCGGTCGCATCATCACCATCCGGCCCGAGGACGATCACGGCGACACCTACGGTGCGCGACGACCGCGCTCGTACGTCTACCGCAGGCAGGGATATCCCTGCCGGGTGTGCGGAGCCGACATCCTGCACTCGGTGATGCAGGCGCGAAACCTGTTCTGGTGCCCGGTCTGTCAGGCGACCTAGAAACCGCCGAAGTCCATCCCGCCGCCGTCGCCGCCGAACATGTCGCCGCCCCCGTCGTCCATGGCACCGTATTCGGTGTCGCCACCGAGGTCGTCGCCGCTACCGCCGTCCGAACCGTCGGCCCCCGTTTCGCCGCCGGCTGCGGTCTCTGCCGGAACGCCGGCCATGCCGGAGAACATCGCCGAGAACAGGAACATCGATCCCATTCCCCACGCACCGGCGACCAGGGCGGGACGCCACCACGGCTCGGAGTACCAGCCCGCGGGCACCGGACGACCCGCGACACGGCCACCCGGGTAGTAGTTGGGGGTGCGATCGGACGGATCCGGTGATGCCGCGATCTCACGGCCCTCGAAGTCGACCTTGCGTTCTTCGGTGACGCGTCCGGCCTGTTGCTGGCCGTCGATGCCCTGCACCTCCGGGCCGGGATCCATGCCCATGGCCAGACGAGCGGCGCGGATGTAATAGAGGCCCTCGAGCGCGGTCTGCTTGGCCAGTCTGGCTTGTTCGGGGGTGGTGGCCTGGTCGATCTGCGAACCGGCAGCGATGTTGCGTTCGGACGCATCGGCCAGGGCCTGCTTGGACGGTGTGTCGGTGCCGATCAGGTTGTAGACCTGACCGCCCAGGCGTTCGATCGACTGGCGGGCATCGGCCTTGGCGTCGGCCAGCGCGGTTTCGGCCGCCGCAGCCGAGTTCTTCTTGCTTCGCAGGACCAACAGGGCCACTGCGGCGACGACGATGACGATCAGGACTATTTCCACTGCGGGCCTTCCGCCGACGGTGCATGCCCGGTTCTACGGACAATTCGGACACCGTCCAGAGTACGCGGACACGAAAAAGCCCCGCACTGACAGTGCGGGGCTTTTTCGGTGGAGCCGATGACGAGAATCGAACTCGCGTAGCCTGTTTGGAAGACAGGGGCTCTACCATTGAGCTACATCGGCGTGCAAACAACAGTCGTGGGATCGCCAGTTCCGTCGCCTGCGTTTCAAGACTGTACCCAACGCCGACGCAGGATTCCAAACCGGCCCGCCGCGACCGGTTCCGCCGAACGTCATCGGTGGGGCGCCCATGGGGGGCTACTATCGGTTGCTGTTCAATGGTGTGGGTACGACGGGGTGTGGCGCAGCTTGGTAGCGCATCCGCTTTGGGAGCGGAGGGTCGCAGGTTCAATTCCTGTCACCCCGACAAATGAGGGCCGCAGGCACGGTTCGCCGTGTTCGCGGCGAGCGAGGTAAGACCGCAAGCCAGCACCGTAAGCACCACCAGCAAGCAAGAATTACTCAAAGGAGCATGTTCCGTGAAGAGCACCGTCGAGCAGCTGAGCCCGACGCGAGTCCGTATCAACGTTGAGGTGCCCTTCGAGGAGCTCAAGCCTGATTTCGACCGCGCGTACAAGGCTTTGGCTCAGCAGATCCGCCTCCCCGGCTTCCGTCCCGGCAAGGCTCCGGCCAAGTTGCTCGAAGCGCGCGTCGGCCGCGGGGCAGTTCTCGAGCAGGTCGTCAACGAAGCTCTTCCCGCCCGTTACTCCGAGGCCGTGACCAACGAGAAGGTCAAGGTCATCGGCCAGCCCGAGATCGAGATCACCAAGATCGAGGACGGCACCGAGCTCACGTTCACCGCCGAGGTCGACGTTCGTCCCGAGATCGATCTGCCCGACTACTCGACCATCAGCGTCGTCGTCGATCCGCTCGAGATCAAGGACGAGGCCGTCGACGAGCAGCTGCAGTCGCTGCGCCAGCGTTTCGGCACCCTGACCGGTGTCGATCGTCCCGTCCAGTCGGGCGACTTCGTCTCGATCGATCTCTCGGCCACCGTCGACGGCGAGAACGTCGAAGAGGCAACCGCGAGCGGACTGTCCCACGAGGTCGGCTCCGGCCAGCTCATCGACGGACTCGACGACGCGATCATCGGCGTCTCCGCGGACGAGTCGAAGGAGTTCACCTCGACCCTGGTCGCCGGTGAGTACGCAGGTAAGGAAGCCGTCGTCACGGTCAAGGTCGTCTCCGTCAAGGAGCGCGAGCTGCCCGAGGCCGACGACGAGTTCGCCCAGCTGGCCAGCGAGTTCGACACGTTCGACGAACTGCTCGCCGACCTGAAGACGCGCGTCGAGCGAGTCGCGAAGGTCGAGCAGGCCGGTCAGATCCGCGACAAGGTGCTCGAGACCCTGCTCGACACGCTCGAGATTCCGGCTCCCGAGGCCGTCGTCAAGGCCGAGGTCGATTCCCAGGTGCACGAGGCCATTCACGGCCTCGACCACAACGAGGAAGCACTGGCCGAGCTGCTCGAGTCGCAGGGTTCGAGCCGCGAGGAATTCGACAAGGACGTCAAGGAAGGTGCCGAGAAGTCGGTGCGTACCCAGCTCCTTCTCGATGCGATCGCCGAGGCCGAGAACACGCAGGTCGGGCAGGAAGAGCTCACCGAGCGGATCATCTTCCAGGCGCAGCGCTACGGCATGCCGCCCGAGCAGTTCATTCAGCAGGTGCAGCAGGCCAACCAGCTCGGTGCCGTGTTCGCCGATGTCAAGCGCGGTAAGGCACTGGCTTCGGTCGTCGAGCGCGTCAACGTGACCGACACCACCGGCGCGACCGTCGACACCGCAGAGCTGTTCGGCAGCCCCGCCGATGCTCCCGACGAGGTCGAAGCAGCAGATTCTTCCGAGGGCGAACAAGAGAAGTAACGCTCACAGCGAACGACGGCGGTTCCGGGACTCCGGAGCCGCCGTCTTTCGTTAGTGTCTGTGTCAGGAACCAACGATTTGTTATGGAAAAGGCAGGTACCGTGACTGTTCAGAATCCGGCGGCTTCGCACCAGCAGAGTCCCGTCATGACTTCGGCTGCAGCAGGGCTGAATCTCAGCGACTCCGTGTACGAGCGTCTGCTTCAAAACCGCATCATTTTCCTCGGTACCCAGGTCGACGACGACATCGCCAACAAGTTGTGCGCTCAGATCCTGCTGCTTTCGGCCGAGGACCCCACTCGCGACATCGCGCTGTACATCAACTCGCCCGGTGGCTCGGTCACCGCGGGTATGGCCATTTTCGACACGATGGAATTCGCCGAGTGCGACATCGCGACCTACGGAATGGGTCTGGCGGCCTCGATGGGTCAGTTCCTGCTCTCGGCCGGTGCCAAGGGCAAGCGCTACGCCCTGCCGCACGCGCGCATCATGATGCACCAGCCCTCGGCCGGTATCGGCGGCAGCGCCTCCGACATCGCCATCATGGCCGAGCAGTTCGCGCACACCAAGCGCGAGATGGCAGAGCTGATCGCCCTGCACACGGGTCAGACCGTCGAGCAGATCACCGAAGACTCCGATCGTGACCGCTGGTTCACGGCGCAGGCCGCCAAGGAATACGGGTTCGTGGATCACGTCGTCAGCCGTGCGCGGCAGGCCGGCGGAATCGGCGAGTAATTCGGCCGCTCCCGGCGACCCTCGATCACTTACATCTTGGAGAAACGATGACAAACCTGTTCGACCCCAATCAGCTGCCGTCCTCCCGATACATCCTGCCCTCCTTCGTCGAGCACTCCAGCTACGGCGTGAAGGAATCGAACCCGTACAACAAGCTGTTCGAGGAGCGCATCATCTTCCTCGGCGTCCAGGTCGACGACGCGTCCGCCAACGACGTCATGGCGCAGCTGCTGGTGCTCGAGGGCCTCGATCCCGATCGAGACATCACGATGTACATCAACTCGCCCGGTGGATCGTTCACTTCGCTGATGGCGATCTACGACACGATGCAGTACGTCCGTGCCGATGTCGCGACCGTCTGCCTCGGCCAGGCTGCGTCTGCCGCGGCCGTCCTGCTCGCCGCCGGCACTCCCGGTAAGCGTGCAGCACTGCCCAACGCACGCGTGCTGATTCATCAGCCGTCGAGCGGTGGAATTCAGGGCCAGGTGTCCGACCTGGAGATCCAGGCCGCCGAGATCGAGCGCATGCGTCGACTCATGGAGACCACCCTCGGCCGCCACACCGGCAAGGATCCCGACGTCATCCGCAAGGACACCGATCGCGACAAGATCCTCACCGCGGAACAGGCCAAGGACTACGGGATCATCGACACCGTGTTCGAGTACCGCAAGCTCTCTGCCCAGAAGTAGCAGAGCGACTACCACCGGTCGGACCGTGTAGGTCCGGCAGAAGAATCCGACGCCGGGTGTGAGTGCAGAACTCCACCCGGCGGTCGCGATCGGCGACCCGAATGGCGCAATCGGTGAAATCGGGTGGCGAATCACCGGAAACAACCCGCCCATGTTCGGCGAACACGGGTACCGTCGCATCCAAGAACTCGGTCGACCGAAGTCGGCATGACGACAGACCGAGAAGTAGCCCACGAAGGTTTCGGCCACACCCGGTCGGCGTGGGTCGTACGCGGACAAGGAAGTAGGAACCTCCGAATGGCACGCATCGGTGACGGTGGCGATCTGCTGAAGTGCTCCTTCTGCGGCAAGAGCCAGAAGCAGGTCAAGAAGCTCATCGCTGGACCAGGGGTGTACATCTGCGACGAGTGCATCGACCTGTGCAACGAGATCATCGAAGAGGAGTTGGCCGAATCGAGCGAAGTCAAGCTCGACGACCTCCCCAAGCCCTCCGAGATCAAGGACTTTCTCGAGAACTACGTGATCGGTCAGGACGCTGCCAAGCGCACATTGGCCGTTGCGGTCTACAACCACTACAAGCGCATCCAGGCCGGTGACAAGGCGCGCGACGTGCGCGGCGAATCCGTCGAACTGGCGAAGTCGAACATCCTGATGCTCGGACCGACGGGGTGCGGAAAGACGTACCTCGCGCAGACCCTGGCGAAGATGCTCAACGTGCCGTTCGCCATCGCCGACGCCACCGCCCTCACCGAGGCCGGATACGTGGGCGAGGATGTCGAGAACATCCTGCTCAAATTGATCCAGGCCGCGGACTACGACGTCAAGCGCGCCGAGACCGGCATCATCTACATCGACGAGGTCGACAAGATCGCTCGCAAGAGCGAGAACCCGTCGATCACGCGCGACGTGTCCGGCGAAGGCGTGCAGCAGGCGCTGCTCAAGATCCTGGAAGGAACACAGGCCAGCGTGCCGCCGCAGGGCGGTCGTAAGCATCCGCATCAGGAGTTCATCCAGATCGACACCACCAACGTGCTCTTCATCGTGGCCGGTGCGTTCGCCGGACTGGAGAAGATCGTGTCCGATCGGGTCGGCAAGCGCGGGCTCGGCTTCGGAGCCGAGGTTCGCTCCAAGGCCGAGATCGACACCCAGGATCACTTCGCCGAGGTCATGCCCGAGGATCTGATCAAGTTCGGTCTGATCCCCGAGTTCATCGGTCGACTGCCGATGATCGCGTCGGTGACGAATCTGGACAAGGAATCGCTCGTGACGATTCTGTCGGAGCCGAAGAACGCGCTGGTCAAGCAGTACCGACGCCTGTTCGACATGGACGGCGTCGAGCTCGAGTTCACCACCGAGGCCCTCGAAGCAATTGCCGACCAGGCGATTCTCCGTGGAACCGGTGCCCGTGGACTGCGCGCCATCATGGAGGAAGTTCTGCTGCCGGTGATGTACGACATCCCGAGCCGCGACGACGTCGAGAAGGTCGTCGTGACTGCCGAGACGGTGAACGACAACGTGCTGCCGACCATCGTGCCGCGCAAGCCCGAGCGTCCGGAGCGCCGCGACAAGTCCGCCTGATACGGCCGATCGATTTGCTGGACAACGACGAATCCCCGACCTCATCCGCGAGGTCGGGGATTTTTCGTTCTCGTCGTGGTCAGCCGATGATCACGGCGTGCGCACCGGGGGCGGCGGTCACGGCGGGAAATCGGCTCGATACCAGCGGGTCGTGGCCGGGTACGAAAATGCCGGGGTCGGCGGCGAGCTCACGGATTCGATCGAAGGCTCCGTACATGTCCGGCAGCGCGTGCAGGATCGCGAACGGGCTGTCGTCCTCGATGTTCTCGTAGAAATGACTGGCGTCCGAGGCCAACACCACCGGGCCGCGGTCGGTGTGCACTCTGACCACCTGCATGCCTGCGGTGTGTCCGCCGACGGCGTGTACCGACAGTCCTGGGAACAGGTCGATATCGCCGTCGACGAGGTCGAGCCGGGTGCCGCGATCGGCGGTTCGGATGTGTTCGGTGTCGGCCTGCGAGTGCAGCCACCGTTCCCGGGTGATGCGGGCGGCCCACGGCCCGGTCCAGTATTCGAGTTCTTTGCGCTGCACCACGTATCGCGCAGACGGGAGATCCGCGACGACCCCGGTGTGGTCGTAGTGCAGGTGGGTCAGGATGCAGGTGTCGATGTGATCCGGTGTCAGCCCCAGTTCGCCGAGCAGTTCGATGGGTGACCCGTGATAGTCGAGCCCGTCCTTCGATTCGGCTGTGGACCGGGACATTCCGGCGTCGATCAACACCGTGCGGGTCTTCGAGACAGCGAGCCACACGTAGTAGGCCACCGTCTGGCTTTCGGTGCTGCGCTCGTCGCGTTGGTGAAAGAGAGTGCTGCGCAATGCCGTTCGAGTGGCATACTGCAGGGCGAGCACCGTCCAGGTGCCCGCCGCTGCAGGTCGAAGTGCGTCGATCACGATCTCGATCAGACCGACGCGGCGCGTGCGCTGTCGGTGGTGCGAGTCCGAAGACCGAGCTCGTCGGTGGGGGTACGGAAGGTCTCCTTCGACGTGGCGACGATGACGACGTTGATGGTGCAGAAGACCGCGGTGACGATCGCGACGGGTAGCCACGCGCCGACCTCGGCTCCGGCGATCGCTCCTGCGATGGTCGGCGCGAATCCTGCGATGGCGAAGCCGATCTGGGTTCCCAGTGCGGTTCCGGTCAGGCGAACCCGGGCTGGGAACATCTCACCGTAGAACGAGGGCCAGACGCCGCCGGTGGCGCTGTGCACGAAGCCGAACATCACGATGCCGAAGACGAAGATGAGGACGTAGTTGCCGCTCGAGATCGACCACAGGTAGCCGAACATCAGGATCGCGCAGCCGATGGAGCCGAACAGAAACACCGGCTTGCGGCCGATGCGATCCGACAGGGCACCGAAGAATGGCAATGCGAAGAGGGCGACGACGTTGGCAAGAACGCCCACCCACAGCATCGGGGTGCGCTCGAGGCCGACGGTGTTGACGGCGTAGGACAGCGCGTAGACGGTGAAGATGGTGCTGACGGAGGCGATGACAGCGGCGAGCATCACGCGAAGAACGGCCGAGCGATGGTTGCTGAGCAATTCGGCGACGGGCAGGCGCTGCGGTTCGGTGGACGCAACTTCTTCCTCGAAGACCGGGGTCTCGTCGAGCGATCGGCGGATGACGAAGGCGGCTACGACGACGAAAGCGCTGAGGAAGAACGGGATTCGCCAGCCCCAGCTGAGCAGTGCTTCCTCGGGGAGCATGGCGACGGGCAGGAACACTGCGGTGGCGAGAATCTGTCCGCCCTGGGTGCCGCTGAGGGTGAAGCTGGTGAAGAATGCGCGCCTGTCGTCCGGGGCGTGTTCGAGCGTCATCGAGTTGGCCCCGGCTTGCTCACCGCCGGCCGAGAATCCCTGGCACAGGCGAAGCAGCACCAGGATGATGGGCGCGGCGATGCCGATGGATTCGTACGAGGGCAGGACGCCGACGCCGAGGGTCGCGATACCCATCAGCAGGACGGTGGCGACCATGACCTTCTTGCGTCCGTAGCGATCACCGATGTGGCCGAGGACCAGCGCGCCGAGCGGCCGTGCGAGGTATCCGACGCCGAAGGTGGCCAGGGCCAGCAGGGTTCCGGTCGCCGGGTTGGACCCCGGGAAGAACACGCGGCCGAAGACGAGTGCGGCAGCAGTGCCGTAGATGAAGAAGTCGTAGTACTCGAGGGCGCTGCCGACCCATGCGGCGGTCGCCGCTTTGCGCGGGTTCGCCCCGGGGCGAAGCGGCGTCGGGTGGGAGCCAGGGGTGTGCGAATCCATCGTTCTCGTGTCTCTCTTCGTGAGGCGGGGGAGCTCGGGCGCTGGTCGACGACGCATTCTCGGCGATCGGACCGCTAATGTACTAAATGGTTAACACCGGGTGCCCCTGAATACTGAACGTGATCCATGCCACGTGTCAACCCCCGAAGTGACGAGACCTACCGCGCAAGCGCGAAAATCAGCGAGAAGGCGAGGTCAGGAACGCGATGATCATGTCGCCGAGCATTGCGCGCAGGCGCTCTCGATGCCGGGGATCGGTGAGGTCGCGACCGAAGAGGGCCTCGAAGGTGTACCGGTTCGACAGACGGAACACACAGAAGCTGCTGATCGTCATGTGCACGTCGAGGGCATCGACGTCCGTGCGGAAGACCCCGTCGGCCTGTCCACGCTCGAGGATGCTCGACAGCAGTTCCGCAGCGGGATTGCCGAGGTTGCTCAAGGCCTCGGATCTGGAGATGTGTTCGCCGCGGAGGATGTTCTCGGTGGAGACCAGACGGATGAAGTCGGGATTCTCCTCGTGATGGTCGAACGTCAGAGAGGCGATGGCCCGAATGGCTTCGACCGGTCCCAGGCCCTCGACGTCGACGTCTCGTTCACGCTCGCGAATGCGCAGGTACGACCGTTCGAGTACGGCCTTGTACAGGCCTTCCTTGTCGGTGAAGTAGTAGTACAGCATCCGCTTCGTCGTATGCGTGCGCTCGGCGATCTCGTCGATGCGCGCCCCGGCGAAGCCCTTGTCCGCGAACTCCTCGGTGGCCACCTCGAGGATGTTGTGCCGGGTCAGGTCGCTGTTGCGTCGACGCTTGACGGTGGGTCCACTGCTGTCGTCGGACGTGTCGGTTGCGCGCGGAGCCATGGATCAACTCTATCGGCACCGATTGCGGCAAAAGGGTTGGGCGCGAGGCGGAGGCGTAGTACCGTCGAGCTAATTCACCAATTCGTACATTAGGCCCGAGGAGATCGACATGCCGGAATCCCTGCTCTGCGGACTGATCGGGACGGGCATCGGCAAGTCGCTCACTCCCGCGATGCACGAACGGGAGGGTGCCGAGCACGGGCTGACCTACCAGTACCGAATCATCGATCTGGACAGCCGTGGACTGACCGTCGAAGATCTGCCCCGTCTCGTCTCGACCGCCGCGGACCTCGGATTTCGAGGACTCAACATCACGCACCCGTGCAAGCAGCGCGTCATCTCCACTCTCGACGGGCTCTCCGAGGACGCCGCCCGACTCGGAGCCGTCAATACCGTCTTGTTCGCCGACGGCCGTGCCGTCGGCCACAACACCGACTGGTCCGGATTCGACCGCAACTTCGGCCGCGGATTGCCCGGTGCCGACATCGGTGACGTGGTGCAACTCGGTGCCGGGGGAGCAGGGGCGGCCGTTGCCTACGCGATGGCCCGACGCGGCGCAGGCAGGCTCACTCTCGTCGATGCCGATCCGCTTCGGGCTCGACAACTCCGAGATTCCCTGTCGGTGATGTTCCCGGACGTCGACATTGTCTCGGCAGGCCTCGACCGGCTCGCCGCCGTCCTCGACACCGCAACCGGCCTGGTGCACGCCACCCCGATCGGAATGGTCGAACACCCCGGATCTGCTGTGCCCGAGGCACTCCTGCATCCGCGGATGTGGGTTGCCGAGGTCGTGTATCGACCGGCCGAGACCGAGTTGCTCGCTGCCGCATCCCGAGTCGGGTGCCGAACGCTCAGCGGAACCGGAATGGCAGTGTTCCAGGCCGCCGACGCATTCGAGATATTCACCGGACGCATCGCCGACGCCGATCGAATGATCGCGCACATGAGCGCGTTGATCGCGCTGGAGGATCGCGCCGCCGCAGGTGTTCTCGCATGACGCACATCGCCACATCGGTGGCAACGGTATCGCTCAGTGGTTCGCTGGACGAGAAGATGCGTGCCATCGCCGATGCGGGGTTCGACGGCTTCGAGGTGTTCGAGCCGGACTTGATCAGCTCTCCGGATCTTCCCGCGGACATCGCGAAGAAGGCAGCCGACCTCGGTCTGACCCTCGACCTCTATCAGCCCTTTCGCGACGCCGACTCGGCCGATCCGGAACAGTTCGCCCGCAACCTCGTTCGCGCCGAGCACAAATTCGACGTCATGGAACAGTTGGGGTGCGATCTGCTGTTGGTCTGCTCCTCGCCGCTGGCCGGCGCCGTCCGCGACGACGCCCTGCTGGTCGAACAGATGGCAACCCTCGCCGAGCGTGCGCATCGGCGCGGAATGCGACTGGCGTACGAGGCGTTGGCGTGGGGTGCCCACGTGAACACCTACCGCCATGCCTGGGACATCGTCCGGCAGGTCGATCATCCTGCACTGGGAACGTGCCTCGACAGCTTCCACATCCTGTCCCGCGGAGACGATTCCGCAGGCATTCGAGAGATCCCGGGCGAGAAGATCTTCTTCCTCCAGCTGGCCGACGCGCCGCACCTGGTGATGGACGTACTGCAGTGGAGCAGGCACCACCGGTGCTTTCCCGGGCAGGGCAGCTTCGATCTGGCGCGGTTCGGTGCCGATGTCGCTGCCTCCGGGTACTCCGGCCCGTGGTCGCTCGAAATCTTCAACGACGTCTTCCGTCACTCCGACACCGGCCGCACGGCATCCGACGCGCATCGGTCGCTGCTGTACCTCCAGGAGCAGGTGCGCGACGTCGAAACACCCTCTGCCGGTATCGATCTCTTCGCGCCGCCACCGCCCGGTCCGATCGAGAACGTCGTCTCCCTGCGAATCGCGGCAGGGCCTGCGAAGGCAGCGCAACTGGGTACGACACTGCGACACCTCGGCTTCGATCTGACCGCAGCACACAGCGAACACGGACTCAGCCTGTTCACCCAGGGGCCGCTGGCGGTCGCCGTCGACACCACCGTGGACACGCTGTGGACCGCGCCCGGCGTTCCGGCTCACCTACCCGCGCTGGCCCAGATCGGGATTCGCAGCGAGCGGCCGGATCTGTGGCTGACTCGGGCTCGTGCGCTGGGAGTCACCGCGTCCACCGTCTCCATGCCCGGCGTGGCCGACGCCACCGACGCAGTGGTACGTCTGGCCGTGACCGGTGCGACGTCGCTGGACCTCCGTACCCGCCACAGTGCGGGTGCCTGGCAATCGGCATTCGACCTGGCACCCAAGGTGGTGCAGGAGAACCGGGCGTGCGTCTCGCACGTGGATCACATCGCCCTCGCCGTGCCTGCCGAGAGCTGGGACGGCGTGATGTTGCTGCTGCGCTCGGTGTTCGGCATGGTGCCGCACGAGGGCCAGGACGTCGTCGACGCGATCGGCCTGGTTCGTAGCCGAGCACTCACCCTCGCCACGGCCAACGGCACTATTCGACTCTCGCTCAACATGGTTCCCGGCCGCCCGTCGGACTCGGACCCTCTGCCCGCGGCCCGGCGCGGAGGCGTCGGACATGTGGCGTTCGGGTGCGAGGACATCTACGCCGCTGCGAGTGCGATGACCGAACGCGGCCTCACCCCGCTGCGGATCTCGCCCAACTACTATCGCGATCTCGACGCGCGATTCGGACTCGGCTCCGAGACGTTGGACGCGATGCAGCGCCTCGGGATCCTGTACGACGCGGACGGGACCGGCGGTGAGTTCTTCCACTTCTTCACCGAAACCGTGGGTGACGACCTGTTCTTCGAGGTGGTCCAGCGAGTGGGTGGCTACGAGGGCTACGGGGAGACCAATTCGGCTGTGCGACTGGCGGCGCAACTGCAGTACTGATCGGTGATCAGCCGATTCGCTCGAACACCGCCGCAAGTCCCTGTCCGCCGCCGATGCACATGGTCTCGAGTCCGTAGCGGACTTCCCGTCGGTCCATCTCGCGCAACAGCGTCGCCAGGATGCGGGCTCCGGTGGCACCGACGGGATGGCCGAGCGAGATGCCGGAACCGTGTGGGTTCAGCCGAGGATCGTCGGACTCGATGCCCCACGACCGAGTGACGGCGAGAGCCTGAGCGGCGAACGCTTCGTTGAGTTCGATGATGCCCATGTCGTCCAGGCTCAGTCCGAGGCGTCCGAGCGCCTTCTCGCTGGCCGGTACCGGTCCGATACCCATGGTGCGCGGAGCGACGCCGGCGACACCCCAGCCGGCCAGTCTGGCCAGCGGCCGAAGACCCAGTGCTGCAGCCTTTTCCGGGGTGGTGACGATCGCGATGGCGGCACCGTCGTTCTGTCCGCTGGCATTTCCGGCCGTGACCGTCGACTCGGGGTCGATCGACGCACGAATCGCCTTCAACTTCGCCAACGACTCGAGGGTGGTGTCGGCACGGGGATGCTCGTCGGTGGTGACGAGTATCGGATCCGATTTACGTTGGGGGACCGACACTCCCACGATCTCCTCGGCGAACACGCCGCTGTTCTGCGCAGCGACTGCGCGCTGGTGAGACTGCACTGCGAGTGCGTCCTGATCGGCGCGGGCGATCGAGAACTCCGCGCGCAGATTCTCCGCGGTTTCGATCATGCCGCCGGGAACCGGAAAGTTCTTGCCGCCCGCGGTCACTCGCGCTCGGGCGAGTCGGTCGGACAGGGCCACGGCCTCGGCCTTGACGCCCCAGCGCATGCCGGTGGCGTAGAACTCCGTCTGACTCATACTCTCGACGCCGCCCGCCAGAACCAGATCGTTACCGCCGGACTGCACCTGCATGCACGCCTGCAGTACTGCTTGCAGACCGGAGCCGCAGCGTCGGTCGACCTGCATCCCGGGGACGTCGATACCCAGATCTGCATCGAGCGCGGCGATGCGTCCGATCGCCGGTGCGTCGCCGTTGGGGGATGCCTGGCCCAGGATGACGTCGTCGATGTCGGCACCGGAGATGCCGGTTCGGGCAACGAGTTCGGCGATGACGGTGGCGGCCAGGGCCTGGGCGGAGATATCGCGGAACTGACCGCCGAAGCGGCCGACCGGGGTCCGAAGGGGTTCGCAGATGACGGCGTCAGGCATGGGTGGTTCCTCGTCTGTCGTTGGGTCCGGTACTCACCCGGAGCAGGTCGGTCTCGATGGCGCGGGTGGCGTCGAGCAAGGCCGGGAGTAGTTCGGTGCGGACTGCGTCGGCGGTATGACGCGCAGCCTGGGTGGAGACGTTCGCCGCAGCGACGACCGTCCCGTTGCTGTCGTGGATGGGAGCCGCGATCGATCGCAGGCCCTCTTCGAGTTCCTGATCCACCAGACAGAAGCCGTCGGTCCGTACGCGTTCGAGTTCGCGTCCGAGTGCGTCGGCAGTGGTGATCGTCTTCCCGGTGAGCGGAGTCAGCCGGACTCTATCGAGGTAGGCGGCGAGTTCGTCGGCCGGTAGACCGGCGAGCAGCACTCGTCCCATCGATGTCGCGAATGCAGGGAATCGGGTGCCGATGTTGATGCCGACGGTCATGATGCGGCTGACCGGAACTCGGGCGACGTACACGACGTCGTCGCCGTCGAGAATCGAGACCGAGGACGATTCTCGGACCCGTTCGGCGAGAGCTTCCAGATGCGGCCCCGACACTTCCGGGAGGGACAGGCTCGACAGGTAGCTGTAGCCCAGTTCGAGCACCCGCGGGGTGAGCCAGAACATGGAGCCGTCGGTACGGACGTAGCCGAGTTGAACGAGTGTGAGCAGGAACCGTCGGGCAGTGGCGCGGGTGAGGTCGGTTGCTCGGGCGACATCGGAGAGTGTTCGACGCGGATGCTCGGCGTCGAAGGCTCGGATCACCGCGAGGCCACGGCCGAGCGACTGGACGTAGTCCGAGGACGGCGGCGGTGATTCCGCGGGGTTCACGAGGTACCCGATTCGGTCTCGGCGGAGGACTCGGCGATGGCTGCGTTCGCCAGAGCGAATGCGCTGTTGCTGTTCGGAACTCCCGCATACACGGCAGTGTGCAAGAAGACTTCGGCCAGTTCGTCCGGTTCCAGTCCGGCGCGCAGCGCTGCGCGGATGTGCATGTCGAGTTCGTGCTGATTGCCCACGGCCGTCAGGATCGCCAGGGTCAGCAGTCTGCGGGTGTGGTGATCGAGTCCCGGTCGGTTCCAGATGTCACCCCATGCGGTACGGGTGATGAAATCCTGGAACGGTGCGGTGAACTCGGTG
>NZ_LVCU01000455.1:0-15524 GCF_001647185.1 Rhodococcus sp. EPR-147 | reverse complement strand
GCATACGCGTCCGACCCGATGTGTGCGGCAACGGCCGCGGTGACGGGCCCGGCTTGCTCCACGTTGGCCAGATGAGCGGCCGGGTCGAGAACTCGGAACGTCGATCCGGCGACGCCGTCGGCGATGATCTTCAGGTCCTCGGGGGTGGTCGAGGGATCCTGTCGGCCCGCGATCACCAGGGTCGGGGCGGTGATCCGGTTCAGATCCGAACGAGAATCCCACCGGGACAACGCCTCACAGCATGCTGCGTAGCCCTCGTCGGACGTGTCGGCGATCATGCGGCGATGCCGCTCGACGAGATCGGCGTCGCGCGCGGCCAGTTCGGAGGTGAACCAACGCTCGAGTACGGCAGCGGCCAGCGACGCCGTGCCCGCAGCCCGGACCGCCGCGGCACGGTCGAGCCATTGCGCCGGCTCACCGAACTTCGCCGAGGTGCACAGCAATGTCAGAGTCCGTACTCGCTCCGGGCGATGGATGGCGAGCCACTGCGAGACCGCACCGCCGAGGGACAGACCGACGAGGTGCACACGCTCCACCTCGAGTGAATCCAGCAGCGCCACCACGTCCTCGGCGAGTTCGGCCACCGAGTAGGGACCGGGTGGCACCGGTGATCGTCCGTGCCCGCGAAGGTCGACGGCGAGAACGTGAACGGCGGCGGACAGAGTTCCGATCTGCGGGTTCCACATCGATCGGTCGGAGCCGAGCGAACCGATCAGCACGACGGTCTCCGCGTCGGCGCTCGGTCCTTCGATGCGTTCGTGAGCAAGTGCGACAGTCATCGTGAATCCTTCAGATCTGTGGTGTGTTCGGTGTCGAGGTCGTGCTCGGCGAGGATCGCGTCGACCAGCTCGGGTGCGTGGCCGAGATACGCGGCCGGGTCGAGTAGTTCGCGCACCGTCGACGGTGGCAGGAATGCCGTGATGGCAGGGTCGCTGTCCAGCGGCGCTCCCGTCGCGCATCGCGCAGTGACGATTTCGCGGGCCTGCTCGGTGTGCGCTGCCAATGCCGCGGTGACACGTTCGGCGAGCAGCGCTCCGCCCGTCGCGTCGAGATTGCGGGCCATTTCCTCGGGATGAACGTGCAACCCGCTCAGGCTCTGCGTGATTCGGTGAGCGGCACCACCGGTGAGGCGGAGCAGATCGGTGATCGTCTCCCACTCGGCATGCCACGCTCCAGCGGCGCGCTGGTGTTCGTGGTCCATGTTGGAGAGCACGGTGGCCACTGCACCCGGGACCCGCCGGGCCGCAGCGCGAGCCGTGACGGCGGCAACGGGATTGCGCTTGTGCGGCATCGCCGACGATCCGCCGGGCGCGTCCTCCGAGACCTCGCCCAGCTCGGTGGCGGACATCGACACGATGTCCCCGGCGATCTTGCCGATCGTTCCTGCTGCGACACCCAACGAGCACGCAATATCGGCAATCGCGGTGCGGTCGGTGTGCCAGGGCGCGGTCTGTCGAGCCAACCCCAGTTCGACGGCGAGCGCGGCGGCGATGGCCGGTCCGTGTGGATGCACGGCGGCGAGAGTGCCTGCAGCGCCGCCGTACTGGACGGTGCATGCGCGTCGAACGGTTGCGACTCCGGTCCGCGCGCGACGCAGCCCCGAGAACCAGTTCGCAGCGACCAGGCCGAAGGTGGTGGGCAAGGCCTGCTGGCCGAGAGTGCGGGCCGCCATCGGGGTGGTGCGATGGGTCAGGGCGAGACTTCTCGCGGCCGCACTTGCAGCGTCGAGCGAGGCCTCGATCACACCGAGCGCGTCGCGGGAGAGGAGCATCAGCGCGGTGTCCATGATGTCCTGGCTGGTGGCCCCGGGATGCACTGCCGTGGCAGGAACCGCGGCCTCGGCCACCTCGTTCCGAAGAATCTTCACCAGCGGGATCACCGGATTACCCCCGGCCGCGGCATCTGCTCCGAGCCGCGCGATGTCCAGGTTCGCCCCGAGTTCGGTCGCGGTGGTGGTGACGATCTCGGCGTGACCGGCCTCCACGAGACCGACCGTTGCTGCGGCCCTCGAGAGCGCCGCCTCGACGGCGAACATCGCTGTCACCCAAGCCCGGTCGCCCACGAGCGGTGCGAGCGCGTCGCTACCGAACGTCGGATCGAACAGTGCCCCTCGCTCGGATTCCATCGTCCCCTCTCGCCATCGGTGTGTCACAGCGCGAAGAACGGAGTCTCGTCGCCGTCCGGATCGGTGTTCTGCAGCACGATGTCGAGGTGGTACCCACCGTGCACCGGTGCTGCGACGAGTCTGGCACGCTTGTGCTCCGGCACGGCGGACAACACCGGATCGAGCTCGTTGGCCTCGGTCTCGTCGGGAAAGTACACCCGCGTCACGACCCGCTCGAGCATCCCGCGGGCGAAGATCCCGACGTCGATGTGCGGTGCCTCCACAGCACCGTTCTCGGCGGGAAGCGGTCCCGGCTTGATCGTCGTGATCGTCATCGTTCCGGTCTCGTCGGCGAACGCTCGCCCGAAGCCGCGAAAGCCTGCGATGCGAGACGGCACCGCGCCACGCGGATCGTCGGGGTGATCGAACCGGCCGTCGCCGTCGGCCTGCCAGGTCTCGATCATGGCGTCGGACATGGGGTTTCGGGCTCCGTCGATCAGTGTGAACGACACGGTGATCTCGCCTTCGGTGCCCGGCGGCACCACGTTTTCGCCGTCGGGCCACAACAATCCGATGTGCACGTATGGGCCCACGGTCTGCGACGGTGTCTGCCCGAAGGAGGCGGTGGTGAAATCGGCTCCGGCCACCACGGGGTAGCGCGGGGCGAACTCGGGATCAGTCATCGTGGTCGTCTTCCTCGAAGGGGGTGGCGTTTCGGCCGCGGAGCACGATGTCGAATCGAAATCCGAGGGCCCAGTTGTCCTGTGTCGCCTCGTAATCGAACGCGCCGATCATTCGGGCCCGCGAGTCCTCGGGGGCGGCGTTGAAGATCGGATCCTGGAAGAACATGGGGTCGTCCGGGAAGTACATCTGTGTCACGAGGCGCTGGGTGAACGCCTGGCCGAACAGGGAGAAGTGAATGTGAGCGGGCCGCCATGCGTTGTGGTGATTGCCCCACGGATACGCGCCCGGCTTGATCGTGGTGAAGCGATACCTGCCCTGGGCATCGGTGAGAACGCGACCGGTGCCGTTGAAGTGCGGATCCAGTGGTGCGGGCCACCGGTCACCGGTGTGCCGGTATCGACCGCCTGCGTTGGCCTGCCACACCTCGACGAGGGTGTTCGGAATCGCCTTGCCGTCGCTGTCGAGCACCCGGCCGTGCACGATGATCCGCTGCCCCTGCGCCTCACCGTCGTTCGCCAGGGTGAGGTCTGCGTCGGCGGCGGTGACTCGTCCCTCGCCCAGTACCGGTCCGGTGATCTCGGTCAGTCGCTGGGGGAGCAGGGTCAGTGGCTGTGCCGGATGCCGAAGGGCGGTGGTCCGGTACTCGGGGAAGTCGCGTGGGGCATGGACACCCGATTGGTCCCGGTACTCGGGCGGGAGATGAAGCATCGACGGTTCCTCACGATCGTGGGTGATCTACGCAACAGCCAGAATAGCGAAGTGTTCGCATTGTGGCAAACTGTTCATATTCCGCACAGAATGCTGTAGCGTGCATCTCATGTTGGACAAAGTCGTGGCCAGCGCCACCGAAGCCGTAGCGGACATCCCTGATGGGTCCTCGATCGCCGTCGGGGGATTCGGATTGGTCGGAGTGCCGGAAATACTGATCGACGCCGTGCTCGCGCAGGGTGCGACAGATCTGGAGACCATCAGCAACAACTGCGGAACCGATGGCTTCGGTCTCGGCGTTCTGTTGATGCAGCACCGCATTCGGAGAACCATCAGCTCCTACGTGGGCTCGAACAAGGAATTCGCACGGCAGTACCTGTCCGGAGAACTCGAAGTCGAGCTCACTCCGCAGGGCACGCTTGCCGAGCGGCTGCGCGCAGGCGGTGCCGGGATCCCCGCGTTCTTCACCCCCGCAGGCGTCGGCACCCAGGTCGCCGACGGGGGATTGCCGCTGCGCTACGACGGTAGCGGCGGAATCGCACTGGCCAGTCCGCCGAAGGAGACACGCGAGTTCGACGGCGTCACCTACGTGATGGAGCGCGGGATCGTCGCAGATTATGCGCTCGTGCACGCGTGGAAGGGGGACCGTCACGGGAACCTGGTGTTCCACGCCAGTGCGCGAAACTTCAATCCGCCCGCCGCGGAGTCGGGACGCATCACCATCGCGCAGGTCGAGCATCTCGTCGAGCCGGGTGAGATCGGACCCGACGAGGTGCACACCTCGGGTATCCACGTACAGCGGGTGGTCCACGTCGGACCGGTCGAGGTCGGCATCGAGCAGAGGACGGTACGAGCATGAGCGAGAAGATGACCCGCGAACAGATGGCGGCACGGGTGGCACAGGAGCTCAGCGACGGTCAGTACGTCAATCTCGGCATCGGCATGCCGACCCTCGTGCCCAACTACATCCCCAACGACGTCTCGGTGATCCTGCATTCGGAGAACGGGGTGCTCGGCGTCGGACCGTATCCCACCGAGGACGAACTCGACGCGGAGATCATCAACGCGGGCAAGGAGACCATCACGGTCCTTCCCGGTGCGTCCTACTTCGATTCCGCGCAGTCGTTCGGAATGATCCGCGGCGGCCAGGTCGACGTCGCCGTACTGGGGGCGATGCAGGTCAGCGCCACCGGTGATCTGGCGAACTGGATGATTCCCGGGCACATGGTCAAGGGCATGGGTGGCGCGATGGATCTGGTGCACGGAGCGAGACGCGTCATCGTGATGATGGAGCACGTCTCCCGCAAGGGCGAGCCGAAGATTCTGGAGCAGTGCACCCTGCCGCTGACCGGTAAGGGCTGCGTACACAGGATCATCTCGGACATGGCCGTTCTCGACGTCACCGAGAACGGTCTCCGTCTCGTCGAGACCGCACCGGGCGTGTCCGTGGACGAGGTCAGGAACGCGACCGCGGCCGAACTACTGGTCGACGCCGGTCAGGAGTGGAGCCTGCGGAACGACTCAGGCACTACCGTCTGAGACGAGAACGCGGTCGGCGTGGGAGTAGATGTTCATCGACCGGCCGCGGAGGAAGCCGACGACCGTCAGACCGGATTCGGTCGCGAGGTCGACCGCCAGCGAGGACGGGGCCGAGACCGCCGCGAGAATCGGTATTCCGGACATCACCGCCTTCTGGGCCAACTCGAACGAGGCGCGGCCGCTGACCATCAGCACCGTGCCCTGCAGGGGAATTCGATCGTTGGTCACCGCCCAGCCGACGACCTTGTCGACGGCATTGTGGCGACCGACATCCTCACGCAGGACGAGCATCTCGCCGTCCGCAGTGAACAGGGCGGCGGCGTGCAGGCCGCCGGTCGTATCGAAGACCTTCTGCGCAGCCCTCAACGTGTCGGGTAGCCCGGTGAGAGTGTCCGAGTTCACGACGACGGAATCGGCCACGGGGGAATGCTTGGTGCGCAGGCGAATTGCGTCCAACGATCCCTTTCCGCACACCCCACACGAGGACGTCGTGTGGAAGTTGCGTTCGACGCCGGTCTCCGGCGGAGCGACACCCGCGGCCAGGGTGACATCGAGGACGTTGTAGGTATTCGCACCGTCGTCGTCGACCCCGTCGCAGTAGCGAGCCGCTGCGATGTCGGCACCCGAGGCGATCACACCCTCGGTCAGCAGGAACCCGTGAGCGAGCTCGACGTCGTGGCCGGGAGTGCGCATGGTGACGGCCAGCGCTGCGCCGTTCACCCGCAACTCGAGCGGCTCCTCCACCACGAGGGTGTCCGGACGTTCGACGCGGTGCTCACCTCGGAGTCGGACAACGGGCCTGCGGGTGGTGATGCGGCCCATCAGTATCGGCCGGATTCGCGGTGACGTGGGTGACTCATTCTTCGATTGTGGACCCCGGTGTCGTCGGGCCGTCGACTCGGTCGGCCATTGCGCTCACCAACGAGACCAGGCGCGGGTGATCGACGAGGTCGTCGACGAGCACACGCTTGCCTTTCGCGTCGGCCAACGGGATCTTCCAGTTCTCGTACTGGGTTTCGTCGGTACCGGGCTGGTTCTGAATTCGGTGTTCGCCGACGGCGTCGACGAGAGCGACACCGATCAGCAGGGACGGGCTGCGCTGGACGAGGCGATGCAGAGCTTCCACCGTCTCGTGGTTGTCGGCGTCGGCGCCGAGCAATCCGCGCTCGCGCGCCAGGTCGAGAACGGCCTCGCGCTTGGCTGCGTCGATGTCCTTCTCGGCCTCGATGTCTCGTTCGAGCAGGCCGAGACGGGACCGCAGGTCGATGTGTTCACCCTCGAGGTATCCGGCCGTCGGGGGCAGATCGTGTGTGGTCACCGACGTCAGGCACAGGGTGCGGTAGTCCTCGGGTGCAATGGGCCCGGATTCGTCCGCTTCGAACCACAGGATCGAGGTGCCGAAGATGCCGCGCTCGGTGAGGTACTCCTGCACCATCGGCTCGAAGACACCGGGATCCTCGCCGACCACCACCGCGCCTGCCCGCTCGGCCTCGAGGGCCAGGATGCCGATCAGCGCCTCGTGGTCGTACTCGACATACGTTCCGCCGCCGGCATTCTCGGCCTCCTGCGGAATCCACCACAGGCGGAACAGACCCAGGATGTGGTCGACGCGGATACCGCCGGCATGACGAAGGATCGTGCGCAGCATGTCGCGGTAGGGGACGTACGCCAGTTCGCGTAGTCGGTCCGGATCCCACGGGGGTTGGTTCCAGTTCTGGCCCTGCTGGTTGAAGTTGTCCGGCGGCGCGCCCACCGTGACTCCCGACGCCAATACGTCACCGAGCGCCCAGGCATCGGCTCCGCCGCGCGCCACGCCCACGGCGAGGTCGTGCATGATGCCGATGTCCATCCCAGCATCGAGTGCCGAGCGTTGCGCGGCGGCCAACTGCTCGTCGCAGATCCACTGCAGCCACATGTGGAAGTCGATGCGCTCGGCGAGCTTGGTGCGCTGTTCGAGCACGAAGTCGGTCCGCGGGTGTGCTGCCTTGTCGGTCCAGGCCGAATTCTCGGGTCCGAACTTCTCCGCCAGGGCGCTCCACACCGCGAAATCGCGCAGTCCGGAACCCTCGCGTTCGACGAACGCTCGGAATGCGGATTCGCGCGCCGGGCTCCGTTCCACCTTGTGAACACGTTCCAGGGCACGCAGTTTCGCCGTGAAGGTCGAGTCTCTGTTCAGCTTTCCGGTTCGCTTGTTGGCCTTGTCGAACCGCTTCGCCGCTTTCCGGACCTTGCCGAACTGTTCCGGTGACAGCAGCGCGGTTTCACGAATGTTCTCCACTCGGATGTAGAGCGAGTTGAAGAACCGGCGGGTGGTCGGCAGATAGGGCGACGCCTCGACCGGTGTGGTGGGTCGGTCGGCGTGCAGCGGATTGACGAGGAGATAGTCGAAGCCGTGCTCGCGGCCGACGATGTCGGCCATGTCCTCGAGATCACCGAGCTCGCCGATTCCCCAAGATCGTCTCGATCGCACCGAATACAGCTGGGTGAGCAAGCCCGTCCGCTGCCGATCTGCCAGTTCTGCGTTGGGTGACAACGACTTCGGAGTGACCACCACAACCGTGTCCGACGTCCGGACCGTGTTGTCCTCGCTGATCGTCGTCGCGGTCAGGCTGTGCCAACCGAGCGGTGCACTGCTCGGAACGACGAACGTGGCACGACCGATGAGGCGGCCGTCGACCTCACGGGGATCGACCCAGACGTCGGCCTGGGTCACCTCGATGGTCTCGCCGTCCTCGGAGACCATCGAGACCTCGACCGGATTGCCGTGTGGCACATGGACCCACACCACGGCATCGGTGCCCTGCGTGGCCACCACCACCGGCGGAAGCAGGCGCCGCCACGGCGCGTTCTCGATGTCGGCCAGAGCTCGGTCGACGTCCTCGGTCGATTCGGTTGCGTAGCCGCGCGCGGCGAGCACCTGACGCAGGGTGTCGTCACTCACTTCGTGTTCGGTGTCGTCCCAGCCTCGGTACGAGGTCGATGTGCCGAGGCGTCGGGCGAGAGAGCGAAGTGCCTGCGAGTAGTCCACACCGATGATCGTGCCAGTTCGCCGCGCCCGCGTCATGCCGGCCGGGGCTTCGTTCACCGGCCACCGCTGCGATTCGAACGATGTGCGGGCCCGGTTGCTCGACTGCCAGGATTGAAACATGCCGAGCTGGGTAGTCTGGGTCGGCGAACGGTAAAACGACTGCTCGGCGACGATAGGAAGTGCGGATGGCTGGGGTCAGCAAGATCGAAGAACTGGAGCGAGGTTCCGGTGCACCGGTCGAGCTGAGGGTGCGCGCCGAGGCCGACCAGCTTCCGGTGGTCCGCGCGGTCGCCGAAACCCTCGCAGTGCTCAGCGACTTCACGCTCGACGACATCGCCGACGTGAAGTTGGTCGTGGACGAGGTGTGTTCGCAGTTGATCAAGGGCTCGGTCACCGATGCAGAGCTCTCGTGCACGTTTGCGGTGAGCGACTCCGGAATCCGGATCGTCGTCACCTCCACGTTGGCACCCACATCCGTGCCGAAGAAGGACAGCTTCGGCTGGCACGTGCTGCAGACGCTGACCGACGCCATCGAGCTGCGCTCCGACGACCCCGTCGAGGGCGATGCCGGTCACACGGTCGCGATCGACGTGGTCAAGCGGAGGAGCAAGGTCTAGTGCCTGTGCCGCACGAACGAAGCACACGGCGAGAGTCCGACGATTACAGCGACGTTGTCGCGCTGATCCAGCAGATGCAGGCGCTCGACGAGAATTCACCGCAGCGCCGAGTGCTGCGCGATCGCATCATCACCCGCTGCCTGCCTCTCGCAGAACACATCGCACGCCGCTTCGGCGGCCGCGGCGAAGCACACGAGGACCTGCTGCAGGTCTCACGTCTCGGTCTGGTGAACGCGGTCGACCGATTCGACATCGAACGCGGTTCGGACTTCGTGTCGTTCGCCGTGCCCACGATCATGGGCGAAGCTCGCCGCTACTTCCGCGACGCCGGATGGTCGGTTCGAGTGCCGCGGCGCATGAAGGAACTGAACTCGATGATCTCCCAGGCGGTGGGATCGCTCTCGCAGAAGCTCGGCCGAGCTCCGACCGCGAGCGAGATCGCGGCCGAACTGGGGATCGACGTCAAGGAAGCTTCGCAGGCTTTGCTTGCGCGCAGCGCGTATCAGACCGTTTCGGTCGACTCGGGGGTCAGCGAGGATCGGTTGCCGCTGATGGACACCCTCGGTGCCGACGATCCCGAACTCGAGAAGATGGAGAGCTACCTCGCGGTGCGGCCTGCACTCGAGAAGTTGCCCGAGCGTGAGCGTCGAATCGTCGTGCTCCGATTCTTCGGGTCGATGACCCAGACTCAGATCGCGGAGAAGGTGGGGATTTCGCAGATGCACGTCTCGCGAATCCTGGCTCGCACGCTCGCTCAGCTGCGCGAGGACCTCGGCGAGGACTGAACTCGACCGGCAAAGCTAGGCTCGCGGGATGAGTATGTACGACGACGTGGACGAGTACATCGGAGCCCGTAGGGTCACGGGCCTGGCGGCATCGCAAGATTTCTCACGGGCGGTGGTCGTGGTTGCCGCACTGGACGATTCGCGGACCGAGTACCGAACGTCGTTGTGGGAGATCGATGTCGACGGCGGTTCGCCCGCCCGGCGCATCACCCACGGCGAGTGGGGTGAGAAGGCTCCGGTGTTCACCTCGGCGGGCGATCTGTTGTTCTCTCGCACATCGAGCAAGGACGGTCCGGCTCGGCTGTGGATTCTGCCTGCCTCGGGCGGTGAGGCGCGCGTTCTCGAGACCAGGTCCGCCGGTCTGAGCGAGGTCGTAACCGCCCGTTCCGGATTCGGGCTCGTCGGGCTCTCGCCGGTGTTCGGATCGTCGAGCACCGATGAGGACGACGACGCCCTGCGCACCGAGCGCAAGGCGAACAAGGTGGATGCAATTCTGCACACCGGAGTTCCGGTGCGTTTCTGGGATCACGATCTGGGGCCTGCGACGCCGCACCTGTTCGCGGGATCGTCGGACGGTTCGACCGGACTGCGCGATCTGACGTCAGATGCGGCCGGAGCATTACACGAAGCGGCCTTCGATGTCGGTGCCGACGGTTCGTTCGTCGTGTCCACCTGGTCCGTCCCCGGCGCTCTGGCGACCGTGCGGACGGTGCTGGTGCGTATCGACACCGCGACGGGGGAGCGTACGACGATCGTCGACGACGTCGATGCCGACCTGGGCGCACCTGCGATCTCGCCGGACGGAGCGTCCGTGGTGTTCGTGCGTGAATCGCTCTCCACTCCCGAGGACGCGCCTCGAATGACGCTGCAGCGCTACGATTTCGAGTCTGCTTCGGTCGTCGATCTCGCTCCCGGCTGGGATCGGTGGCCGATCGACCCGGTGTGGCTGCCGGACGGGTCGGGGGTACTGGTCACCGCGGACGACGACGGCCGGTCCCCGATCTTCGTCGTGCGTGAGGGCGCGGAGCCGCGTCGGCTGACGAACACGAACGACGCGTACACCCACGTCCACGTGTCCTCGGACGGAACCAGGGTGCTGGCCCTCGCCGCGTCCTATCTCGCCGCCCCGCATCCGGTCTCGATCGACCTGTCCGACGGCACCGTCGACGACCTCGACACCTCCGTCGACCGCTGCCCGGTGCCCGGAACTCTCACCGCGATCCACACCGTCGTCGACGACGGTGCCCGGGTGCGCGGCTGGCTGGCGCTGCCCGAGGGTGCCTCGGACGCGACACCCGCACCGCTGCTGCTGTGGGTGCACGGTGGCCCGCTCGGCTCGTGGAACACCTGGTCGTGGCGGTGGAATCCATGGCTGATGGTCGCCCGCGGGTACGCCGTGCTGCTGCCGGATCCGGCGCTGTCCACCGGGTACGGCCAAGAGTTCGTACAGCGAGGCTGGGGAGCGTGGGGCAAGGCTCCGTTCACCGATCTGATGGCCTTGACCGACGTCGCGGTCGCGCTACCCGAGATCGACGAGACCCGCACCGCGGCGATGGGCGGATCTTTCGGCGGTTACATGGCCAACTGGATCGCCGGACACACCGATCGGTTCGACGCCATCGTCACCCATGCGAGCCTGTGGGCGCTCGATCAATTCGGCCCGACGACGGATGCACCGTGGTACTGGGCGCGGGAAATGTCTCCGGAGATGGCGGTCGAGAACTCCCCGCACCTGTTCGTCGCGGACATCTCGACGCCGATGCTGGTGATCCACGGCGACAAGGACTATCGCGTGCCCATCGGCGAGGGCCTACGGCTGTGGTACGAACTGCTCAGCGAATCCGGCCTGCCCGCCGACGACGAGGGCAACACCTCGCACCGTTTTCTCTACTTCCCGGCCGAGAACCATTGGATTCTGAGTCCGCAACACGCCAAGGTCTGGTACGAGGTGGTGCTGGCGTTCCTGGCCCAGCACGTGCTGGGCGAGAGGGTGTCGATGCCCCGAATCCTCGGCCACTAGAATCGACCGGTGACCAGTTCAGCGCCAGAGCACTCAGAGAACCCCGCCGATTCGATCGACCTGCCCAAGAGCTGGGATCCCAGTGCGGTCGAGGCGGAGCTGTACCGGTCCTGGGTCGACGCCGGGTACTTCGAAGCCGACGCGACCAGCGGCAAGCCGCCCTATTCCATAGTGTTGCCCCCGCCCAACGTCACCGGCAGCCTGCACATGGGCCACGCTCTCGACCACACGCTGATGGACGCGCTCAGCCGTCGCAAGCGGATGCTCGGGTACGAGGTGCTGTGGTTGCCGGGCATGGACCATGCGGGCATCGCCACGCAGACCGTCGTGGAGAAGCAGCTCGCCGCCGACGGAAAGACCAAGGAAGAGTTCGGCCGCGAGGCGTTCATCGACAAGGTCTGGGACTGGAAGCGTGAATCCGGCGGAACCATCGGTGGGCAGATGCGACGCATCGGCGACGGTGTCGACTGGAGTCGAGAGCGTTTCACCATGGACGACGGCCTGTCCGAGGCCGTCCAGACCATGTTCAAGCGGATGTTCGACGACGGTTTGATCTACCGCGCCGAGCGACTGGTCAACTGGTCGCCGGTGCTGCAGACCGCCATCTCCGACATCGAGGTCAAGTTCGAGGACGTCGACGGCGAACTGGTGTCGCTGCGATACGGCTCGCTCGACGATTCCGAGCCACATGTCATCGTCGCGACCACCCGAGTCGAAACGATGCTCGGCGACACCGCAGTCGCGGTCCACCCCGACGACGAACGGTACAAGGCTCTCGTCGGCACCACCCTTGAGCACCCGTTCACCGGACGACAGATCCCGATCATCGCCGACGACTACGTGGACCCCGAATTCGGCACCGGCGCAGTGAAGATCACCCCGGCACACGACCCCAACGACTTCGAGATGGGCGTGCGGCACTCGTTGCCGATGCCCTCGATCATGGACAAGGCAGGCCGGATCGCCGATACCGGAACGCAATTCGACGGTATGGATCGCTTCGAGGCGCGCGTGAAGGTTCGTGAAGCACTCGCCGAGCAGGGCCGCGTCGTCGCCGAGAAGCGCCCCTACCTGCACAGCGTCGGCCACTCCGAGCGTAGCGGTGAGCCGATCGAGCCACGTCTGTCGCTGCAGTGGTGGGTCAAGGTCGACACCTTGGCGAAGGCGGCCGGTGACGCAGTGCGTAACGGCGACACCGTCATTCATCCCAAGAGTCAGGAACCGCGCTGGTTCGCCTGGGTCGACAACATGCACGACTGGTGCATCTCGCGTCAGCTGTGGTGGGGTCATCGGATTCCGATCTGGTACGGACCCGACGGCGAGACCGTCTGCCTCGGACCGGGGGAGACGCCGCCCGAGGGCTGGGAGCAGGATCCCGACGTCCTCGACACCTGGTTCTCGTCCGGGCTGTGGCCCTTCTCGACGATGGGGTGGCCCGACGCCACCGCCGATCTCGAGAAGTTCTATCCCACCGGCGTTCTCGTCACCGGATACGACATCCTGTTCTTCTGGGTCGCCCGCATGATGATGTTCGGCACCTACGTCGGAGCGGACGACGCGATCACCGCGGGCAAGCAGGGGTCGCAGGTTCCGTTCCGAGATGTGTTTCTGCACGGCCTGATTCGAGACCAGTTCGGCAAGAAGATGTCGAAGTCGCGCGGTAACGGCATCGATCCTCTCGACTGGGTCGATCGTTTCGGTGCCGACGCGCTGCGCTTCACGCTCGCCCGCGGCGCGAACCCCGGTGCCGACATGTCCGTCGGCGAGGATCACGCGCAGTCCTCGCGCAACTTCGCCAACAAGCTGTTCAACGCAACGAAGTTCGCGTTGATGAACGGCGCGGCACCGGCCGATCTCCCGTCGCGGTCCGAGCTGACCGACGCCGACCGATGGATCCTCGACAGGCTTGAACAGGTTCGGGCAGAGGTGGATTCGGCGTTCGACCGTTACGAGTTCAGCAAGGCCTGCGAGGCGCTCTATCACTTCGCCTGGGACGAGGTCTGCGACTGGTACCTCGAGATCGCCAAGGTGCAGTTCGCCGACGACGCCATCGCCGTCACCACGCGCGGGGTTCTCGGCAACGTTCTCGACGCCCTGCTGCGACTGCTGCATCCGGTGATTCCGTTCGTCACCGAAACGCTGTGGAAGGTGCTCACCGGCGGCGAGTCGCTGGTCATCGCCGCGTGGCCCACCGCCTCCACCGATTCGCTGGATTCTGTTGCGGCACAGCGCATCGAAGACATGCAGCGACTCATCACCGAAATCCGTCGGTTCCGCAGCGATCAGGGACTCAAGCCGTCCCAGAAGGTGGCGGCCCGCATCGTCGGAGTCTCCGAATCGGATCTGGACGGGCAGATTTCGGCGGTCACCGCACTGGCTCGACTGACCGAGCCCGCCGAGGACTTCGCGGCGACGGCGTCGGTCGAGGTGCGTCTGAGCAAGGCCACCGTGGTCGTCGAACTCGACACCTCGGGCACCGTCGACCTGGTCGCCGAGCGGGCCCGACTGGTGAAGGATCTCGCGGCTGCGGAGAAGGAACTCGCGCAGACCACCGGCAAGCTCGGCAACGAAGCGTTTCTCGCGAAGGCACCGGATGCGGTGGTGGACAAGATCAGAACACGCCAAACGATCGCCGGCGAAGAGATCGCACGCATCACGGCGCGGCTCGAATCGATGGGAACCTAAGTGACCGAATCCGACGAGGCCCTGCCCCTGCCTCCGCCGAGCCCGGTCGATCTGGCCGAGCTCGCACTCGTGGAGGCCGAGCTCGACAAGCGTTGGCCCGAAACGAAGATCGAGCCGTCGACGGCTCGGATCTCGGCGCTGATGGACCTGCTCGGCTCGCCGCAGAGGGCGTATCCGTCGATTCACGTCGCGGGCACGAACGGCAAGACCTCGGTGACCCGCATGATCGATGCGCTCCTCACCGCGTTCCACCGGCGCACAGGCCGCACCACCAGTCCGCACCTGCAGATGGCGACCGAGCGGATCAGCATCGACGGCAGGCCCATCTCGCCGCGGCTCTACGTCGACACCTACAACGAGATCGCTCCGTTCGTGGACATGATCGACGTGCAGTCCGAGGCAGCGGGCGGACCCCGCATGAGCAAGTTCGAGGTGGTCACGGCCATGGCGTTCGCGGCGTTCGCCGAGGCCCCGGTCGAGGTTGCCGTCATCGAGGTCGGACTCGGCGGGCGTTGGGACGCCACCAACGTCGTCGACGGCGACGTTGCCGTCATCACCCCGATCGGCCTCGATCACGTCGAGTTCCTCGGCGACGATCTCGCGACGATCGCGGGAGAGAAGGCGGGGATCATCAAGAAGGCACCGGAATCGCTGGTGCCGCGCGATACCGTCGCGATTCTGGCGAAGCAGCAGCCCGAGGTGTCCGAGGTCCTGCTGCGGGCGGCGGTGCAGGCGGACGCGGCGGTGGCCCGAGCCGGGTCGGAATTCACCGTCCTCGGCAGGCAGATCGCCGTGGGAGGCCAGCAACTGGAACTGCAGGGGCTCGGCGGGGTGTACACCGACGTCTTTCTTCCCTTGCACGGCGAGCATCAGGCGCACAATGCCTCGCTCGCACTCGCGGCGGTCGAGGCTTTCTTCGGTGCGGGTCCGGATCGTCAACTCGATCAGGACACCGTGCGCGGCGCGTTCGCCACGATCGTCAATCCGGGTCGGCTCGAGCGGGTGCGCAACGCCCCGACAGTGTTTCTCGACGCCGCGCACAACCCACATGGGGCAGCAGCGCTCGCCGCTGCCCTCACCGACGAATTCGATTTCCGCAAACTCGTCGGCGTCGTCAGTGTCATGGCGGACAAGGATGTCGGAGCAATCCTCGACGCGCTGGAGCCGGTGTTCGACGACATCGTCGTCACCCACAACGGGTCCGCGCGGGCGATGGACGTGGACGCGTTGGCCGACATCGCGGTGGCCAAATTCGGCGACGAACGCGTCGTGGTGGCGTCGACCCTGCCCGATGCGCTGGAAACGGCGATCGGGTTGGCCGAGGAAGTCGCCGAGCCGGGTGAGGCCGTGTCCG
>NZ_LVCU01000454.1:0-9524 GCF_001647185.1 Rhodococcus sp. EPR-147 | reverse complement strand
CGCCGTCGTGGGCGGCGGTGCAACGTGGTTTTCGACCACGTACATCGTTCTCCTCGCGGTCGCGATGATCGCAGGCGCCGGCAAGCAGGGTGAGCCCTGGGCGATGAAGTTCAATCTGATTCTGCAAGTGTTCGTTCTGTTCGGAACGGTGTTCCATCTGTCCATCGGCATCGTCGGCCTGATCTTCATCGCCGTGTGGCTGTATCTGCTGTACCTGCGCCGTGACATCACCGAGCGAATCCGACGTGGGATGCTGCCGGGGCAGCGCGACTGACAGGGGAAACCTGTCGGTTTCGGCGATGCGGCGCGCGCCGCATCGCTGTGTTCCATTACTGTTCTCGACGTGACCGACCGCACCCTTGTACTGATCAAGCCCGACGGAGTTGCCCGGCGTTACGTAGGAGAGATCCTCGGCCGCGTGGAGAAGAAGGGTCTGAGCATCGTCGCACTCGAGCTCAAGACCGTCTCCCGCGAACTGGCCTCGGCTCACTACGCGGAGCACGAGAGCAAGCCGTTCTTCCCCGAGCTGCTCGAGTTCATCACGTCCGGACCGGTGGTGGCCGCAGTTCTCGAAGGCCCGCGCGCCATCGCTGCGTTCCGCCAGATCGCAGGCGGCACCGACCCCGTGGCCAAGGCGGTTCCCGGCACCATCCGTGGTGACCTCGCCCTCGACGGTCAGCAGAATCTGGTGCACGGATCGGATTCCGTGGAATCGGCCGAGCGCGAGATCGCACTCTGGTTCCCCGGCCTCGCCTGACCGTTCCGCCTTCGACACGAAAAGCAACGCCTCCTTCCGGCCACGCCGCATCCGCTCGGAACCCGAACGGTGCGGCGTGGCGAGTACGCATCACAGCGTGTGGGATACTCGACGACAGATCGACTTCACTGCACCAGTACGTACAGGTTTCACGCTCCACCCGAAGCCCAGGCTTCACCGAAGTTCGCTAGACCGGTGTGGTGTATTCGATCGGATGACTGTCGTCTATCCGCTGCCCGTCATCGCAGATGCTCGAACGAGAGACAGGCTCGTTCGCGTTCTTGCTTGATGATCAGGCGCTCGGATCGCCGGTACACCACCATCCAGCCAGGCACCGCACACGCTGTCGTCGACCCCCGAGAACTACGAAGTGGTCATCGGCTCGGGTGCGGAGCGAGACCGAACAGCTGACGTCCAACCCGACGTGAGTACACAAGGATTGCCCTCGCGTGGCCGCGTCACACCCGAAGTCGGATGGACGCGCCCGGGGGCCCGAGGAGACTACGTGGCCGATCAAAGCCCGCCCGAAGATGTACAGAACGCAAACGCAGGTCGTACGGAGCCTCCCGGCGCGGTGTCGTCTGTGGAAACCGACGCGGTGGCGTCGGCGCAACCCGACACGATCGAGCTGCCGACCAGGCTGCGCGTGCACGCTCTGGCAAAGATTCTGGGCGTCACCAGCAAGCAGTTGCTCGTCACCCTCGGTGAGCTCGGCATCGAAGCGCGCAGTGCACAGTCGAGCCTGAGCCGTGACGTCGCGGAGTCCGTTCGTGACTCGGTCAACGCGCCCACAGCGCCCGCCGGGCAGACAGTCGAGTCGTCGATTGCCGCGCAGCCGGAGCCGGTTGCGGAGGAACCTGTCGAGGCACCCGCCGTCGAGGCCTCGTGGTCCGAGCCGCAGCTGTTCACCAGCGCGCCCGCTCCGGAGCCGGAGGCCGATCGGTCCGCGGCAACGACCGACCAGCCCACCGCGACGACGTTCACCACCCCGCTGTTTCTGCAGCCCGCAGCCGTGGACGCCCCAGCGGCGGAATCGGCGGAGTCACCGGCGGAGCCCCCGGCGCGCCGTCGCCGCAGCCGCAAGGCAGCGCCCAAGGACGAGGTCGCCAGCGCGGACACCGACGGCAGTGAGTCCGCGGTGACGCCGGAGACCGCCGCACCCGAGACCTCTGTACCGGAGACCTCTGCAGTCTCGACCGACCGGTCCTCTTCCGAGGCCGACGAGTCGACCGCAGCCGAGGGATCGACCGACGGTGACGGGGACGACGATCAATCTCAGCCTCGACGCCGACGCCGTGGCCGCCGTGGACGCGGCCGTGGTCGCGGCGAGCAGTCCTCGGACGAGTCGAACGACGACAATTCCGACGACGATTCCGACGGCGACTCGGAGACCACCGATTCGGCCGACGCAGAATCGACCGATTCCGACTCGGACGAGTCCTCGTCGAGTGACGAGCAGCAGTCGAACTCGGGACGACGCTCGCGTCGATCGCGCACTCGCAGCCGCACCTCGGACCGGCAGAACTCCGATTCGACCGATTCCTCCGACGACACGCGCACCGCGGACTCCTCGGCCGAGGACGGCGACGACGAGTCCGATTCGGGTGCCCAGGACAATTACGACGACTCCGACAACGGCGGTTCGGACGGAGACGGCTCGAGCCGTCGTCGTCGACGCCGTCGCCGGCGCAAGACCGGAGCAGAGGCCGCTGCCGAGGGCGCGTCGTCCGAGGACGATCCGCCCAACACCGTCGTGCACGAGCGCGAGCCGCGCAACAAGAGCCGGGCACCCCGGGACGAGGTCCAGGGAATCACGGGCTCGACGCGTCTCGAGGCCAAGCGTCAGCGCCGCCGCGACGGGCGCGATGCCGGTCGTCGTCGGCCGCCGATCCTCACCGAGTCCGAGTTCCTGGCTCGCCGCGAATCCGTCGACCGCGTCATGGTCGTGCGTGAGAAAGCGACTCCGGATCACCCGCTGACCACTCAGGTTGCCGTGCTCGAAGACGGTGTGCTCGTCGAGCATTTCGTCACCAGCAGTGCCACTGCGTCCATGGTCGGCAACGTCTACCTGGGCCGCGTACAGAACGTGCTGCCCAGCATGGAAGCAGCCTTCATCGACATCGGGCGTGGCCGCAATGGCGTGCTGTACGCGGGCGAGGTCAACTGGGACGCTGCGGGCTTGGGCGGAAACTCACGGAAGATCGAGCAGGCTCTCAAGCCAGGCGATCAGGTTCTGGTCCAGGTCAGCAAGGACCCGGTGGGGCACAAGGGTGCTCGCCTGACCACGCAGCTGTCGCTCGCGGGTCGTTTCCTCGTCTACGTGCCCGGTGGAAGTTCCACCGGCATCAGCCGCAAGCTGCCCGACACCGAGCGCAAGCGTCTGAAGGAGATCCTCCGCGACATCGTGCCTCCCGAGGCCGGCGTCATCATCCGTACCGCAGCGGAGGGCGTCAGCGAAGAAGAGCTCGCACGCGACGTGACTCGCCTGCAGGCGCAGTGGGCCAGCATCGAAGAACGCTCGGCCAACGCCGAAACCGGCAAGGGCGTGCAACCACAGACGCTGTACGAAGAGCCCGACATGCTCGTCAAGGTCATCCGTGACCTGTTCAACGAGGACTTCTCCAAGCTCGTCATCGAGGGCGACAAGGCGTGGACGACGACGTCGAACTACGTCGAGACCGTGGCCCCGGACATGATGGAGCGGCTGCACCGATACGAGGCCGACGGCAGTTCCGTCGACGTCTTCGCCGCGCACCGCATCGACGAGCAGCTGGCCAAGGCCCTCGATCGCAAGGTCTGGCTGCCGTCCGGCGGCACCCTGGTGATCGATCGCACCGAGGCGATGACCGTCGTCGACGTCAACACCGGCAAGTTCACCGGCTCGGGTGGCAATCTAGAAGAGACGGTCACTCGCAACAACATCGAGGCCGCCGAGGAAGTCGTGCGCCAGATGCGGCTGCGAGACATCGGCGGCATGATCGTCGTCGACTTCATCGACATGGTGCTCGAGTCCAACCGCGATCTCGTACTCCGACGACTCACCGAGTCCCTCGGACGCGACCGGACTCGCCACCAGGTCTCCGAGGTGACCTCGCTCGGTCTGGTGCAGATGACCCGCAAGAAGCTCGGCACGGGGCTCGTCGAGGCGTTCTCCACCACGTGTGAGCACTGCCAGGGTCGTGGCATCGTCGTGCACCCGTTCCCCATCGACGCCAAGCCGGACAACGACGGCGGTCGGTCGAACTCGTCGCGTTCGGAATCGGGCAACTCGGGAACGAGCAGCAGGCGTCGTCGTGGCAAGGACAACAAGGCCGACGGCAACGATCGGTCCGACGGCAACGAGCGGGCCTCCTCGAACGATCGGGCCGGTGCGGCAGACGGTCAGGACCACCCCGTGGTCGATCCGTCGATCAAGCGGGCGCATCCGGTGGCGCTGGCCATGGCGGCGCACCACGACGACGTGGTGGCCGACGTCAGCCCCGCTGATGTCGAGACACCTGCCCCCGAATCTCCCGGCGGCGACGCCGAGGTGACCGTGGTCTCCGCCGACGATGTGGAGGTTGCGGCTGCTGCGGCGGCCGACGCGGAGACGAACGTCACGGCAGCCGATGCGGCCACCGAGACCGAGGCCGACCGGCCTTCAGCCGAGCCGGTGGCACCGAAGGCTCGACGCGGACGGCGGGTGGCGCGCAAGGCAGCCGCGCCGACCGGCACAGCGCCCGACGCGGGCATGGTGATCGTCGTTCCTGCCGCGGACGACTCAGCGGACGCCACGACCTCCGACCAGGCAGGGACGGCACCCGACGAGGTGGCGGCTCCGCTCACGGCGGCGGCCGAACAGTCCGTGGAGCCGGTGGAGGTGCCGGCGGCACGTCCTCGCAGACGGCGCGCAGCAGCGCGGCCTGCAGGGCCTCCGGTGGACATCGATGCCTAGCATCGCGGGGCAGTTTGACCCTGGCCGTCTCTCTGCCGTAACCTTGATAAGTCGCTCCCGGTGACACCGTTCTGCTGTGCCGTAGTGGCCTTGCAGGAAGCAACGGTTCTCGAGCGGGCCTAGGTGAACATCGCCGTGGCCGGCCGATAGGGAGCAAGCAAACACGTTTTACCAGACCAGTCGTGTTGCCATGCGCAACGCGAGCAAGTTCGAAGAAGCAAGGGGTAGCCCTCCGATGGCAACGTACGCGATCGTCAAGACCGGCGGAAAGCAGTACAAGGTCGCTGTTGGTGACCTCGTCAAGGTCGAGAAGATCGAGGGAGCGCCCGGCACTGCTGTCTCGCTTGCTCCGGTCCTCGTCGTAGACGGATCCGACCTGACCACAGATGCAGACAAGCTGGCGAAGATATCGGTCGCCGGTGAGATCGTCGAGCACACCAAGGGCCCGAAGATCCGCATCCACAAGTTCAAGAACAAGACCGGATACCACAAGCGTCAGGGACACAGGCAGAAGCTCACTGTCCTCAAGGTCACCGGCATCAAGTAACCAGGTCCCCGCAGGACCTGAGTTCTCCCAAGCTGATTCACCCCGAGGAGGGTATGCAACATGGCACACAAGAAGGGCGCATCAAGCTCCCGTAACGGTCGCGACTCGAATGCTCAGCGCCTCGGCGTCAAGCGTTTCGGTGGCCAGACCGTAGGCGCAGGCGAGATCCTGGTTCGTCAGCGCGGCACGCATTTCCACCCCGGCGTCAACGTCGGCCGTGGCGGCGACGACACCCTGTTCGCACTCGCCCCCGGCGCAGTCGAGTTCGGTGCCAAGCGCGGTCGCAAGACCGTGAACATCGTTCCGGTTGCTGTAGAGGCCTAGTCCTTCTGCAGCGCTGGCGCTCACGATGGCCGACGCGACCGGGCAACTGCTCGTGTCGACCATCCACGGCGTACGTTCAAAGCTCCCGATAGGGGCGGACCAGGGTCATGAGACCGGTCCGCCCCTATCGCTTTTTTCTCCCGCTTTCTCTTTCACGAAAGGATCGAAGACAGCTATGTCACGATTCATCGACCGCGTGGTGCTGCACGTCAGCGCCGGCAAAGGTGGCAACGGCTGCTCTTCGGTTCACCGCGAGAAGTTCAAGCCTCTCGGCGGCCCGGACGGCGGTAACGGAGGGCAGGGCGGCGGAGTCGTGTTCGTCGTCGACAGCAACGTCCACACTCTGCTCGACTTCCACTTCTCCAGCCATGCCAAGGCAGGCAACGGAACTCAGGGCATGGGTGGCAACCGTGAGGGTGCCAACGGCGAGGACCTGATTCTCAAGGTTCCCGACGGCACCGTCGTGCTCGACAAGAAGGGCAATGTGCTCGCCGACATGATCGGCGAGGGAACACGTTTCGACGCCGCTCCCGGCGGCCGCGGCGGCCTGGGCAACGCAGCTCTGGCCTCGAAGGCTCGGCGGGCACCCGGATTCGCGCTGCTCGGCGAAGAGGGCATCGAACGCGAGCTCGTCCTCGAACTCAAGTCCGTCGCAGACGTGGGCCTCGTCGGTTTTCCGTCGGCCGGTAAGTCGTCGCTGGTCTCGGTGCTGTCCGCAGCGAAGCCGAAGATCGCCGATTACCCCTTCACCACATTGGTGCCCAACCTCGGCGTGGTCTCCAGCGGAGACACCACCTTCACCGTCGCAGACGTTCCCGGACTGATCCCCGGCGCGAGTCAGGGCCGAGGTCTCGGTCTCGACTTCCTGCGTCACCTCGAACGGTGTGCCGTTCTCGCGCACGTCGTCGACTGCGCCACACTGGATCCCGGCCGCGACCCGATCTCCGACGTCGACGCCCTCGAAGCCGAGTTGGCCGCATACAAGCCGGCGCTGTCCGGGGACGCCAGCCTCGGCGATCTGGCCGATCGGCCCCGCATCGTGGTGTTGAACAAGGCCGACATTCCAGAGGGTGCCGAGCTGGCCGAGATGGTCACCGCCGAGTTCGAGTCCCGTGGCTGGCCCGTGTACACCATTTCCGCGGTGACGCGTGCCGGTCTCAAGCCGCTGACGTTCGCATTGGCCAAGCTCGTCGAGGAGTACCGCACCGCGCATCCGGCTCCCGAGCCGCGGCGTCAGGTGCTGCGCCCGGTCGCTCGGAACGACGACAGCTTCAAGGTCGTCAAGGATCCGGACATCCCGGACGGCTTCATCGTTCGCGGTACCCGACCCGAGCGTTGGGTGCGTCAGACGCAGTTCACCAACGACGAGGCCGTCGGCTACCTCGCCGACCGCCTCGCGCGGCTCGGAGTCGAGGACGCACTCATCAAGGCCGGCGCTCAGCCCGGTGCTTCGGTCACCATCGGCGACGTGTCGTTCGACTGGGAACCGCAGACTCCGGCCGGCGTCGAGATCACGATGACAGGCCGTGGCACCGATGCCCGTCTCGATCAGGTCGAGCGCATCGGCGCCTCCGAACGCAAGCATGCCCGCCAGGTACGTCGCGGGCTCGATACCGAACAGGAGTAGACGTGGCGGCGGTGCGTGAATCCGATTCGCTCGCAGAGGCTCTCACCGATACCCGTCGCACGATCGCCGATGCCAAGCGCATCGTGGTCAAGATCGGTTCCTCGGCGCTCACCAGCCTCGACACCGGTCTGGATCTGACTCGACTCGATCTGCTCGCCGACGCCATCGAGTCTCGGATGCGTAGCGGCACCGATGTGGTGGTCGTGTCCTCCGGTGCGATCGGCGCAGGGATGGCACCGCTGGGCCTGACGAAGCGTCCACGGGACCTGGCAACCAAGCAGGCTGCTGCGAGCGTCGGTCAACTCGCTCTGGTTCATGCGTGGAGCTCGTCGTTCCACCGGTACGGGCGCACGGTCGGACAGGTTCTGCTGACCGCCGAGGACATCGCGCGGCGAACCAACCACCGCAACGCTCAGCGCACCCTGGATCGGTTGCGCTCACTCGGTGCCGTGGCCATCGTCAACGAGAACGACACGGTCGCCACCGCAGAGATCCGGTTCGGCGACAACGATCGCCTGGCTGCTCTGGTCGCCCACCTCGTCGGTGCGGACGCACTGTTCCTGCTTTCGGACGTGGACGGGTTGTACGACGGTGATCCCCGCAAGGGCAGAGCGACACTGATCCCGGAAGTGACCAGCCCCGAGGATCTCGACGGTGTCGTCGCCGGTTCGGGGGGAGCGCTCGGCACCGGCGGAATGGCCTCCAAGCTGTCCGCTGCGCGTCTCGCGGCCGACGCCGGCGTTCCGGTGCTACTGGCCGCGGCATCCGATGCTGCCCATGCGCTGACGACGTCCGCGGTGGGTACCGCTTTCGCTGCCCGGCCGACGCGGTTGTCGGCGCGCAAGTTCTGGGTCCGTCATGCTGCCGATGCTGCGGGAGAACTGCACCTCGACGCCGGGGCAGTGCGTGCCGTGGTGGAGCGGCGACGATCGTTGTTGTCCGCTGGTATCACGTCGGTGACGGGTTCTTTCCACGGCGGAGACGTGGTGTCGTTGGTTGATCACGCTGGCGTACTGGTGGCTCGGGGGGTCGTCGCGTACGACTCGGGGGAACTCGTCGGGATGCTCGGGCGGTCGACAGGGGAGTTGGCCGCAGAGCTACAACGCCCGGTGGTTCATGCCGACGATCTGGTTCCTGCCTGATCGACATCGTCGGCCAACGCGGTCGCTACCTCGGAACAGCCGGCGTGCAGTGTGAGAGAAGCGAATTCGTCGCCCCGAGTGGTGCCTCGGTTGACGATGACGATGGGCTTCGACTTCTTGGACGCGTGTCTGACGAACCGCAGGCCCGACATCACGGTCAGCGAGGATCCGAGCACCAGCAGCGCGTCGCTTCGGTCGACGAGATCGTATGCCTCGGCCACGCGCGGCTTCGGTACGCTCTCACCGAAGTAGACGATGTCGGGTTTGAGTATGCCCGAACATGATTCGCAGTCGACCATGCGGAAGTGTGCGGTCGAGGAAATGATGGCGTCGGCATCGGGGGCGATCTCGACGCCGTCCGCTGGCGCAACGGACTCGAGGAAACCGGGATTGGCACGATCGAGTCGGCGGGCCAACTCGAAGCGCGAGATCAACCGCTCGCAGTTCAGGCAGCGAACTCGGGCGTAGACGCCGTGCAGGTCGATGACGCGTCGGCTGCCCGCCTTGGTGTGCAACATGTCGACGTTCTGGGTGATGATCCCGGTGACGACGCCTGCCCGTTCGAGTCGGGCGAGCGCTCGGTGGCCGTCGTTGGGCACGGCGGCGTCCATGTGTCGCCACCCGACATGGTTGCGGGCCCAGTAGTGCCGGCGGAATTCGGCGTCACCGATGAACTGCTGGAACGTCATCGGGTTTCGAGGCGGTGACTGCGGACCGCGGTAATCGGGAATCCCGGAGTCGGTGGACATGCCCGCGCCGCTGACGACGGTGACGGTCTTCCCGTCGAGCAGGGAAGTCAGCTGCTCGTACGGTGCCGCGGACACAGGGGTTGCATTCACTTCGTCCAGGATAGCGATCCCTCGCCGGATGGGCACCGTGGATACGCCAACGGCCCGCACCGACCTGGATAGCGTCGGTGCGGGCCGTGAGGACGTGCCGGTGTTACGCGGGTACCTCGACGAGGGGGTACGCACCGTTCTCGTCGTGCGTCTCGTTGCCGACGACGGGAGGATTGAACACGCAGAGCATGCGCATCTGGGTACGCGGCTCGACAGTATGGCGCTCGTGTCCGTTGAGCAGGTACATCGATCCCGCACCGAGCTCGTAGGTCTCGCCGGTCTCGCGGTCCGTGAGCGTTCCCTCGCCCTCGATGAGCCAGACGGCCTCGACGTGGTTGGCGTAGTGGAAGTTGT
>NZ_LVCU01000453.1:0-404 GCF_001647185.1 Rhodococcus sp. EPR-147 | reverse complement strand
GCCGTCTTCGCTCGAGATGTCGCGGTCGGTACCGGTGATTTCCTGCGTGGTGCGAACGATCATGTCGATGTCCTCCTTCGATTTCGGTGCGTGCGAACGGGTCTCTAGGAGAGGACCTTCGCGACGGCACTTTCGATGATGTCCAGGCCGCGATCGAGCTCGTCGATCGTCGTGGTCAGCGGGGGAAGCAGCTTGACGACCTCGTCCTTGGGGCCGGCGGTCTCGACGAGCAGACGCTCGTCGTAGCACAGCTGAGACACCTTGCCTGCGAGTTCTGCGTCGTCGAACACCAGGGCCTGAACCATGCCGCGGCCGCGGGTGGAGATGCCGTCGAACTTGGCGCACAGCTTCATGAACCGGTCCTGGATGTGCTCGCCCTTGACGAGGGTTTCCTTCTCGAACTT
>NZ_LVCU01000452.1:0-1764 GCF_001647185.1 Rhodococcus sp. EPR-147 | reverse complement strand
GGCGACCACACGTCCAGCTCGGGCTTGAAGAGAGTCAGCGCCAGCGGCATGCCGTAGCCACCGATGGACTTGGACAGCGTGACGATGTCCGGGGTGATGCCGGCTTCCTCGAACGAGAAGAACTGGCCGGTGCGTCCGCAGCCCATCTGCACGTCGTCGACGATCAGCAGGATCTCGCGGCGCGAGCACAGCTCGGCCAGCGCGCGCAGCCACTCGGGGCGCGCGACGTTGATGCCGCCCTCACCCTGGATGGTCTCCACGATCACTGCGGCCGGGCGGTTGAATCCGCTGCCGGAGTCGTCGAGCACGCGCTCGAACCACTGGAAGTCCTCGGTGACGCCGCCGAAGTAGTTGTCGTACGGCATCGGAGTGGTGTGCACCAACGGAATTCCGGCTCCCGCTCGCTTCATCGAGTTACCGGTGACCGACAGCGCGCCGAGGGTCATGCCGTGGAATGCGTTGGTGAAGTTGATGATCGCCTCGCGGCCGGTGACCTTGCGAGCAAGCTTGAGTGCGGCCTCGACGGTGTTGGTGCCCGTCGGTCCGGGGAACTGAACCTTGTAGTCCAGGCCGCGGGGATCGAGGATGTTCCTCTTGAACGACTCGAGGAACTCCCGCTTGGCGACGGTGGACATGTCGAGTCCGTGGGTGATGCCATCGCTGGTGATGTAGTCGACCAACGCGCTCTTGATCAAGTCGTTGTTGTGGCCGTAGTTGAGAGCGCCTGCGCCACCGAAGAAGTCGAGGTAGTCGTTGCCGTTCTCGTCGGTGATGACCGAGTTCTTCGCGGTGGTGAACACGGCGGGCCACTGGCGGCTGTAGCTACGCACGCCGGACTCGACGGTCTCGAATACGTCGGGCTTCTCTGTTGTCACGGTGTTCTTTTCGGTCATGTTCTGCTTGTTCCTTTCGTAATTCCGCGACGCGTCGGGGCCTACTGTGTAGAGCTCCTCGGCTTCGTGGCTATCAGGGAAATCGTTGGGCGCGAACAAATCCGACCTGACGATATCGGTGCCTCGCTTGCGTGCGAGGCTCGTGAAGGTTGCGATCGACGCTTCGTTGTCCGGGCTGATCGTCGTTTCCAGATGCGTGATGCCCTGTGGCTCGAGGCGGTCGAGCAGCTCCATCAGCATGCGACCGGCAAGTCCCTTGCCACGCTGGTCCGCATCCACGGCGACCTGCCACACGAACAGTGTGCGCGGGGCGTCCTGGCGGATGTATCCGGTGACGAAACCGACTGCGCGGCCGTCGATGTCGGATACGACGGTGGTGGCCGCGAAATCACGGCACCACAACACGTACGAGTAGCTGGAATTGAGATCCAGAACTCGCGAATCTCTTGCGATCTCCCAGAGCCGGACTCCGTCGGAGATCTGTGGCTTACGAAACTTCACTGCGTCCGGCGCAGTGAGCGGGGTACCTCTCAGCAATGCGGGCTTCATAGGAAATACAAACGTAACAAGGTCGCCGAGGCATATCGAGTGCGCCGGGAAATCGACCCCGGAATCGGACATGCTTCCCCAGGTTAACCCGTCAATGTGATGCTGGTCACTTCATCGGCGCCCGGCTGGCTCTACCCGCAACGACGGAATTCAAACCACCCGCTTCCGACGGACCGCTACTTCGGTGTCGCCAAAGCGAACGGAAGCACCGCTTCGGCACCCGCAGTTCGCAGAGCCGACGTGGCGCAGGTGAACGTCCACCCGGTGTCGGTCAGCAGGTCGATCAACAGAATCGGCCCTGTCACGGACGATACGTCCGGAA
>NZ_LVCU01000451.1:0-3254 GCF_001647185.1 Rhodococcus sp. EPR-147 | reverse complement strand
ACCGAGATCGTCCAATTTTCCGACGGCGGCCAATCGCTCGGCGATCGATCGCACCAGCACCGGATGGGTGGGGGAGTCGAGAGCCAGAACGGCAGTCGGGCGCTGCTTCCAGTCCCAGTTGGCGAGCACGGTGATGCACGCCTTCTCCAATGCGTCGGTGGCCGGAGCATCGGGTGCATCGAGCAGGGCACGCAGCCGGCTGCCCCAGCCGAGGTCGGTGAGTCGACCCAGCACGCGCCCGGGTTCGTGTGGGTCGGCGATCTTGCCCGAGAGCGAGACACCCAGCTTCTTCATGCCGCTGGGCCACTGCTTTCTCGGCTGCAGGTCGATGCCCGGCCGGTCCAATCGTGCCCGTGCCGAGTCGACTGCAGCCGCATCCACCGACGCCGACAAGTGCTCACCGGTGCAGTTGTCGCACCGTCCGCACCTGTCGGACTCGCTACCGGGTGCGCCCAGATCCGGGTCGTCGAGTTGCCTCCGCAGGAACTCCATCCGGCAGCCGTCGGTGCCCTGGTAGTCGATCATGGCCTGCTGTTCGCGGTCCCTGGCCTGTTCGAGACGCTCGTAACGTCCCGCGTCGTACGTCCACTGCTCCCCGGTGGCCATCCAACCGCCACGAACGCGTCTGACCGCGCCGTCGACGTCGAGGACCTTCAGCACCATCTCCAGCCTGCTGCGATTGAGCTCGACCAAGGGCTCCAGCGCCTGCGTCGACTGGGCCTTGTCGGTGTTCAGGGCATCGATGACCTGCCGCACCAGATGCTCGCGGGGGAATGCGACGGAGGCGAAGTAGCTCCAGATCTGGCGATCCTCGTGACCGGGCAGCAGCACCACATCGGCGCGCTCGGTGGCGCGACCGGCTCGGCCTACCTGCTGGTAATACGAGATCGGAGACGACGGTGCCCCCATGTGCACGACGAAGCCGAGATCGGGCTTGTCGAAGCCCATCCCCAATGCGGAGGTGGCGACGAGGGCCTTGACTCGGTTGGCCAGCAGGTCACCTTCGAGCGATTCGCGCTCGGTCGGATCCGTCTGACCGGTGTAGGACGCCACCACGTGGCCCTGATCGGTGAGCAGCGCTGCGAGGTCCTTCGCGGCCGAGACCGTCAGCGTGTAGATGATTCCCGAACCCGGCAGGGTTTTCAGGTGATCGGCGACCCACGCCGCCCGTTCGGTGGCGTTGTCGATCTTCACCACAGCCATGCGCAGAGAGTCGCGTGCGAGCCCGCCGCGCAGTACGAGCGTGTCGCCGCCGCCGACACCCAGCTGTGCCGCTACGTCGTCCACCACGCGGTCGTTCGCCGTCGCTGTGGTCGCGAGCACGGGGATACCGTCGCGCAACTCGGCGATCATGGTTCTGATACGTCGATAGTCGGGCCGGAAATCGTGGCCCCAGTCGGAGACGCAATGTGCTTCGTCGACCACGACCAGGCCCGCATCACCTGCCAGGGACGGCAGCACCTGATCGCGGAAATCCGGATTGTTCAATCGCTCCGGACTGACCAGCAGCACGTCGAGCTCGCCCGAGGCGACCTGCTGATGGATGTCGTCCCACTCGGTCATGTTGCCGGAGTTGATGGTGGCAGCACGGACGCCCGCCCGCTCGGCGGAGGCAACCTGGTTGCGCATCAACGCCAACAGTGGAGAGACGATCACCGTCGGACCGAGGCCCTGTGCGCGAAGCAGTTTCGCCGCGATGAAGTAGACCGCCGACTTGCCCCAACCGGTCCGCTGCACCACCAGCGCCCGCCGCCGGTGCACGACGAGGGCCTCGATGGCCGTCCACTGGTCTTCCCGCAGCACCGCAGCCGGGCCGGCGAGTTCGCGCAACAACTCTTCTGCGCTCGCGCGCAAGTTCCCGGTCGTGGGCTCCGTGGTCGTTGTCATAGGCTCCATCGTGCAGCAAGCAACCGACATCCAACGCGGGCCGGTCGGAAACGGTCGGACCGTGCAGCCCGAGAGGACCAGCGGTGATCGATCCCGATTCCGATTCGATGCCGGCCGACCAGGGCCCCGTTCACCGTCACCTCTGGGCACTGGCCGTGGTGTTCGTCGGCGGTGCGGCGGGCACGGCTGTCCGCTACGTGATCGAGGAGCAGCTTCCGCATTCGGCGTCGCAATGGCCGACGGCCACCTTCGGGATCAACATCGCCGGTGCGTTCGTGCTCGGACTTCTGCTCGAGTCGCTGGTTCGCGGCGGGCCCGACGCAGGAGTTCGGCGCAGGTTACGGCTGCTGCTCGGTACCGGTTTCTGCGGTGCGTTCACCACGTACAGCACCTTCGCCCTCGAGACGGTGGACGGGATTCGAGGTGGGTTCACCGGGCTGGCATTGGCGTACGCAGTGGTAAGCGTGATTCTCGGAATACTTGCAGCCTGGGCTGGAATCGTGTTGGCAGGCAGGGTGATTCGATGATCGCGATGTGGATCGCGGCGGCCGGCGGGTTGGGGGCAGTCTTTCGCTTCGTCGTCGACGCTGAAGTGAAGTCTTCTCTCGCGGCGCGGACGAGCTTTCCCTGGGCGACGGTCGGCATCAACGTGTCCGGATCGTTTCTGCTGGGTGTGCTGGCCGGATGGGTGATGTTCCGAGCCGGCTCCACCGACGTTCAAGCCGTCATCGGTACCGGGTTCTGCGGCGGGTACACCACGTTCAGCACGGCGAGTGTCGAGACGGTGCGGTTGCTACAGCAGGGGCGTCGACGCGATGCCGCCGTCAACGTGACAGTCACCGTGCTCGCGTCCGTGCTCGCGTGCGCAGGCGGCCTGGCGCTCGCGTCGTCGATGTAGGACGGTCGACGCGAGGACGAATTCATGCCTGGCTGACGCGCACCATGTTGCCGGCGGGGTCACGGAATGCCGCGTCGCGCGCACCCCACGGCTGACTCGTCGGCTCCTGCAGAATCTCGGCGGTGCCCGCCGCGCGAATTCTCTCGAAGGCCGCGTCGAGGTCGTCGGCACGAAACAGCAGGCCCGGAAGCTCGCCCTTGGCGAGCAGAGCCGCGATCTGATCGCCGAGTTCCTGCGACCGGCCCGCGTGGGGCTGCGACAGTACGATCTCGATCTCGGGTTGGTCGTCGGTGGACAGAGTGATCCAGCGGTAGCCGTCGTTGGCGACCTCGCTCTTGACCTCGAGTCCCAGAGCGTCGCGATAGAACGCCAACGAGGCATCGGGGTCGTCGGTATAGACGTGTACGTGGCTCAGTGAAAGTGACATGGGGAAATGCTAGGACGCCCCGACCCTCGATGCTTCTTCGAT
>NZ_LVCU01000450.1:0-4543 GCF_001647185.1 Rhodococcus sp. EPR-147 | reverse complement strand
ATCTCGGTGAACCGCGAACTGAACGATCCGAGACTGGTACAGCCCACCGCGAAGCACGCCTCGGTCACGGTCACATCGCCGCGGCGCAGCAAGGCCTTGGCGCGTTCGATCCGTCGAGTCATCAGATGTGCGTAGGGCGTCTCGCCGTAGGCCTCGCGGAAGCGGCGACCGAAGTGCGCGGTGGACATCAGTGCCGTGCGGGCCAGCGTGGGGACGTCGAGTGGCTCGGCGAATTCGCGATCCATCCGGTCTCGCGCGCGACGTAGAAGTTGGAGCTCCTCGAGGTCGGGGGCATTCATCCTGCGGCCGTATCTCGGAGTGCGTCGATGTCCTCGCGAGTACCGGAGGACGTACTCGCACCCGGTCTAGTCGCGGCGAAAGATCCCGCAGCGCAGGCCCATTGGACGGCCTTACGTGGGCCGTCGAACCAGGACGCGGCCAGTGCTCCGGCAAATGCGTCCCCGGCCCCGGTGGTATCGACGGCGTCGACGCGCGGAGCGGCGACCTCGAACGATTCCGAGCCGCGGTATCGAGCGCCTCTGGCACCGAGTGTGGTGATCACGTGCGCCACTTCGTTCACTCGGTTTCCGAGACGGGCTTCCTCGGCTTCGTTGACCACGAGCACGTCGGTGGCCGCCACCAGGGCGTCGGGCAGATCCTGAACCGGTGACGGCTTCAGTATCGTCACCACGCCGCGAGAGCGGGCGTACTCGAATGCAGTCACCACGGTATCGAGCGGAATTTCCAACTGACACAACAAGATAGCGGCGTCGGAGATGACGGCGAGGTCGTTGTCGGTGAGGTCCCGAACGTGTTCGTTCGCCCCGGGGACGACGACGATGCTGTTCTCGGCGTGATCATCGACGGAAATGGCGGCAATTCCGCTCGAACCCGGTGCCGTACGCAGCGCTCGGTCGTCCACGCCCGCGCTGGACAGTGTTCGGCGCAGTGTCTCACCGAATTCGTCGTCTCCGACCGCTCCGATGAACGACACCGGAACGCCGGCCTTGGCGGCGGCGATGGCCTGGTTGGAGCCTTTGCCGCCCGGTGAGGTGGTGAACGATGTGCCCAGCACTGTTTCGCCGGGGTCGGGCAGGGAGGGGGTCCGGGTGATCAGATCCATGTTGATGCTGCCGAGAACGACGATGCGGGGGTTCGAGGCGGACACCGACGAACTGTATCGCTCCGGCAGTCGGCCCTGACCCCGAACTGCCAATTGCAGATTGTTGACAATCTGAATTCGGTGAGTGACGATGGCACGCATGACAGCGTCGACTCGCACCCACCTCAGCCCGGCACTCAAGCAGGCGACCCCGATCGTCGTCGATCACGGAAAGGGCAGCTGGATCATCGGCACGGACGGGCGCAAGTACCTCGACTTCACCACCGGTATCGGCGTCACCAGTACCGGGCACTGCCATCCCCGCGTGGTCGAGGCCGCGCGCGAGCAGGTGGGCAAGATCATCCACGCGCAGTACACGACCGTCATGCATCAGCCGCTTCTGGCGCTGACCGACAAGCTCGGCGAGGTGTTGCCCGCGGGGCTGGACAGCGTGTTCTACGCGAACTCCGGGTCCGAGGCCGTCGAGGCATCGATTCGGTTGGCGCGCATGGCAACCGGACGGCCCAACATCATCGCCTTTCACGGGGGGTTCCACGGACGCACGGTAGCGGCCGCGTCGTTGACCACCGCGGGCACCAAGTTCCGTTCCGGATTCTCACCGATCATGGGCGGAGTGCACATAGCACCGTTCCCCTACGCCTTCCGGTACGGCTGGGACATGGACACCGCGGTCGCCTTTGCGCTCAAGGAACTCGACTACCTGCTGATGACGATGTCCAGCCCCGCAGACACCGCTGCGTTCATCATCGAACCGGTACTCGGTGACGGCGGTTACCTGCCCACGCCTCCCGAGTTTCTCGAGGGACTTCGCGAACGGGCGGACACCCACGGGATCGTCCTCATCGTCGACGAGGTCCAAGCAGGAGTCGGGCGCACCGGAAAGTTCTGGGGCCACCAACATTCGACCATCACGCCCGACATCGTCATCACCGCGAAAGGTCTGGCCAGTGGATTCCCGATCTCGGCCATCGCGGCGTCGACGGAGTTGATGGGCAAGGCGTGGCCCGGGTCGCAGGGCGGCACGTACGGCGGCAATGCCGTCGCCGCTGCCGCGGGTGTCGCCACGCTCGACGTCGTGCGTGAGGAAGGTCTGGTCGACAACGCTGCCGCGCAGGGCCGAGTTCTGCTCGACGGCCTGTTGGCACTGAAGTCCGAGCACTCCGCCATCGGTGATGCACGTGGACTCGGCCTGATGCAGGCACTCGAATTCGTCGACAGCGCAGGCAATCCCGATGCTGCGGCCGCCCTGCGCGTGCAGCAGGGTGCGATCGACGAGGGGTTGTTGCTGCTGACCTGCGGCGCGCTCGGCAACGTGGTCCGGATCATCCCGGCGCTGATCGTGAGCGACGACGAGATGCGGCAGGGCCTGGACGCGTTGTCGCGCACGCTGAAGAACGTACTGTGACGTCTGCTCCGGTGCGGTCCCCGGTGCCGGCACTCGTGCAGCGAGTGCTGGAGATGGGTATCGAGATCGACGATTCGTCTCGACGGCTCGCCGAGTACTCCTACGACGCCTCGAACTACCGAATTCCGCCTGCGGCTGTGGTCTTCCCCCGTAGCGCCGACGAGGTTGCCTCCGTGATGATGCTGTGCGGGGCCGCGGGTGTCGCAGTGATCGGCCGCGGCGGCGGAACGTCCATGGCTGGCAACGCGATCGGCCGCGGAATCGTGATCGACTTCTCCCGCCACATGAATCGCGTGATGTCGGTGGACACCGACGCGCGGACCGCGGTGGTGGAGCCGGGAATCGTGATCTCGGAGTTGCAGCGTGAACTGGTGGCGCGCACCTCGGGGACGTTCACCTTCGCACCCGACCCGTCCAGCAAGACACGCGCGACGGTGGGCGGGGCAGTCGGCAACGACGCGTGCGGCAATCACTCGGTGCGCTACGGACGAACAGCCGACCACACGGTGGCCATGGACGTGGTCACCGCCGACGGGCACCTACTTCGGGTGACCCGTAGCGGTGTGGAGGCAGTGCGTTCGGAGGATGCGGCGGCAACCGATGCAGCCGAACGTATCTCGCGCGAGTTGCAGTCGCTCGCGGCCGACAACCTCGCGCTCTTCAGAGTCGAGTTGGGCCGCATACCGCGACAGGTGTCCGGATTTCACCTCTCGCATCTACTGCCCGAGAACGGATTCGACGTTGCTCGTGCACTCGTCGGGAGCGAGGGCACGTGCGCGGTGATCGTTTCGGTCACCGTCGCCGTCGTTCCCGTGCCTCCGGCGGCGTTGTTGCTGTGCCTCGGATACGAGAACGTGGTGGCTGCTGCCGCCGACGTGACGGCCATTCTCGAGTTCTCGCCTGCCGCGGTGGAGGGCATCGACGACAACATCGCCCAGACGATGGAGTATCGGCGCGGACCGGATTCCATCCGCGGTCTGCCTGCGGGAAACGCGTGGCTCTACGTCGACCTCGACGGGGCCGATGCGGCCGAGGTCGAGGACAAAGCGGCCCGTCTGCTCGAGGCGCTCGGTCGTCTCGGCCGCGTGAAGGAAGGCCGCATCGTCACCGACCCGGCCGATCGAACAGCGCTGTGGCGAGTACGTGAGGACGGCGCAGGTCTGGCGACTCGACTCGCCAGCGGAGTCGAGTCCTGGGGTGGCTGGGAGGACGCCGCCGTCGCACCCGAGAACCTGTCCGCCTACCTCGCCGACCTGAATTCGCTTCTGGCCGAACACGATCTGACCGGCGTGATGTACGGACACTTCGGTGCGGGCTGCATGCACGTGCGCATCACGTTCGATCAGCGCACCGATGCCGGACGACGGGTGATGTACGACTTCCTGCGCGCCGCCGCGCGGGTGGTGGTCAAGCACGGGGGCAGCCTGTCGGGCGAGCACGGTGACGGCAGGGCCCGGTCGGAACTGCTCCCGGTGATGTACTCACCGCGCATGCTCGACGCCTTCGCGCGGTTCAAGCGCATCTGGGATCCCCGCGGGATTCTCAACCCGGGTTCGATCACCGATCCGGAACCGATGATGGACAACCTCATGCTGCAGGGCATCCCGCAGCGGGAATGGAAGACGACCTTCGATCTGCACCAGATCGGAACGCGGGCAGATCTGGATCCGTTCGTGCACGCCACTCAGTCGTGTGTCGGCGTCGGCAAGTGTCGTACGACGTCGGGAGGCGTCATGTGCCCCAGTTTCCGGGCGACCGGTGACGAGAAGGACTCGACGCGCGGCCGGGCCCGAGTGCTGCAGGAGATGGTGCGCAGTTCGCCGACCGTTGCCGACGGATGGGCATCGAAGGACGTAGCCGAATCGCTCGACCTGTGCCTGTCCTGCAAGGCCTGTTCGTCGGATTGTCCGGTCGGCGTGGACATGGCGACGTACAAGTCCGAGTTCCTCGATCATCACTATGCGGGGCGACTGCGGCCGCTCTCGCACTATTCGCTGGGCTGGTTGCCTCGCTGG
>NZ_LVCU01000449.1:0-2268 GCF_001647185.1 Rhodococcus sp. EPR-147 | reverse complement strand
GTGTGCTGTGGCCTGACCTGGATTTCGACTGGCCAGCTGAAGGCCGCCCGCAAGCACCTCACGAAAGCCGTTGCTGCACTGGACGACGGCACCGACCGACCCATCGTCGTCACCGAACCGAGCTGCGCCGCGGCGTTCCGCAAGGACATGCCGGAGCTGGTTCCCACCGCGGCCGCGAGACGGGTCGCGGCTCGGGTGCAGAGTTTCGCCGGCGCGGTGATCGACCAGGCCGCTGCCGGGTGGGTGCCCTCGGCCGAGGTTCCCGAATCGGTGACGGTGCAGACCCATTGCCACGAATACGCGGTGTTCGGCAACGCCACCCAGCGCACGGCGTTGGCCGCCGTCGGTATCGAGGCGGTGCGCGAGGCCACCGGATGCTGCGGGGTCGCAGGAAACTTCGGCTTCGAGTCTCGGCACTACGAGCTCAGCATGGCCGTGGCCGAGCAGGCCCTCGCCCCGGCGGTTCGCGCCGCCGAGCCCGATAACCCGATTCTGACCGACGGATTCTCCTGCCACATGCAGGTGCGGCAACTCACCGGTGACCTGACCAGCGATGCGTCCGTACACCTGGCGCAAGTACTCGATCCACGTTCGACGAAAGGACCGCGGCCATGACCGCCAGCTCGACCAGCCTCACGCGTCCGGAGATCACTGCTCCGACCGAACTGTTCGTCGGAGGCGCGTGGACTGCCGCGGCATCCGATGCCCGCTTCGATGTCGTCGATCCTGCCAGCGGCGAGGTCATCGCCAGGGTCGCCGACGGCGGCATCGTCGATGCCGACAACGCCATGGCCGCAGCGGTCGATGCCGCCGCCGACTGGGCCGCGACTGCGCCGCGGGCACGCAGCGAAATCCTGCGCAGAGCATACGAATTGATCATGGCGCGGCAAGAGGAGCTCGCTGAGATCATCACCGCGGAAATGGGAAAGCCACTGGCCGACGCTCGTGGTGAGGTGGCGTACGGTGCCGAGTTCTTTCGCTGGTTCTCCGAGGAAGCGGTGCGCATCTCGGGCGATCACACCCTCACCGGAGACGGCAAGAACCGCATCGTGGTCACCCGGGCACCGGTGGGTCCGTGCATTCTCGTCACTCCGTGGAACTTCCCGTTGGCCATGGGAACTCGTAAGATCGGACCGGCGTTGGCTGCGGGATGCACCGTGGTGTTCAAGCCCGCCGAGCAGACGCCGCTGACCGCACTGGCCCTGGCGGAAATCCTGCACGACGCGGGTGTTCCGGCGGGAGTGGTCAACGTCGTGACCACCACCGACGCGTCGGGTGTCGTGGGCTCGTGGATGAGCAGCGGTGCGGCCCGCAAGATCAGCTTCACCGGATCGACGGCGGTGGGCAAGATTCTGCTCGAGCAAGCTGCGTCGACGGTGATGCGCACCTCGATGGAGCTCGGCGGCAACGCACCCTTCATCGTCATGGACGACGCCGACCTCGCCCGCGCCGTGGACGGTGCGATGGTCGCCAAGATGCGCAACATGGGTGAGGCGTGCACCGCCGCCAACCGGTTCTTCGTACATCGCAGTGTCACAACGCAGTTCGCGGACAAGCTCGCCGAGCGCATGGGTGCGCTGTCGGTGGGGGCCGGTAGTGCGCACGGAACCGAGGTGGGTCCGCTGATCGACGAGGCGGGCCGCGCCAAGGTGCAGACACTCGTCGACGACGCCCTCGGGCGTGGCGCACGTGCGATCGTCGGGGGAGCGGCTCCGAACGGACCCGGTTACTTCTACCCGCCGACGGTCCTCACCGATGTCGATGCGGCGTCGGATCTGATGTCCCAGGAAATCTTCGGACCGGTGGCCGCAATCGTCCCGTTCGACACCGAGGACGAGGTGATCGCCCTCGCGAACGACACCGAATGGGGACTCGTCGGATATGTCTTCACCCAGGACATCGACCGGGCTCTGCGAATGGGGGAGCGCCTCGAGGTGGGAATGGTCGGCCTCAACACGGGTCTGGTGTCCAATCCGGCTGCGCCGTTCGGTGGCGTCAAACAGTCCGGACTCGGCCGCGAGGGCGGAAAAGTCGGAATAGACGAGTTTCTGGAGTACAAATACTTCGCCATTCCCCGAGGCTGAGAGAGGTTTTCGATCATGCCCAGTTCGAGACGATTGACGCCCATCGACGCACGCAACACGTCGATGGTCATTGCCGACCAGATTCGCGACCGCATCATCGACGGGTCCTACGCCCCCGGGGAGCAGATCAACGAGGCCAACGTCGCCGCGGAACTCGAGATCTCGCGGGGACCGGTGCGGGAGG